>JAFMQP010000169.1 GCA_017354575.1 Acidothermales bacterium
CTGCTCGCCCAGGGTCTGGCGCCGCGCGACGCCGGTAGCGTCGGCGCGTACCTGCACGGTCTCGCCGCCCGCCTCGCCGGGGACGGCGCGCCGATCCCGGCCGCCGCGCTGATCCCGGCCATATCGGATGCCTGGCGCACCGTGGCGGGCACGTGACGCCCCGGGGCCGGAGCAGGAACGGGGCGTCGGTTGGGAGAATGGACCGGTGAGCGTCACACCTGCAGAGGCGCGGATCGACCTCGACGCCGTGCGCGACAACGTGGCCGCGCTGCGCGGACGGGCCGCACCCGCCGCGCTGATGGCCGTCGTCAAGGCGGACGGCTACGGCCACGGCATGGTGCCGGCCGCCCGCGCGGCGCTGGCCGGGGGCGCCCACCAGCTGGGCGTCGCCCACATCGCCGAGGCCCTCGCGCTCCGCGCGGCCGGTCTCCGCGCTCCCGTGCTCGCCTGGCTCACGACGCCCGGCGACCGGTACGCCGACGCCGTCGCGGCGGACGTCGAGCTGTCCGCGGGCGCCGGCTGGGCGCTCGACGAGATCGCCCACGCCGCGCGCACCACCGGACGCGCGGCCGCGGTCCACCTCAAGGCGGACACCGGGCTGTCCCGCGGCGGCGCCACCCCGGCCGAGTGGCCCGACCTGGTCGCGGCGGCGGCGAAGTACGAGGCCGACGGCGTCGTCCAGGTCGTCGGCGTGTGGTCGCACCTGGCCCGTGCCGACGAGCCCGGGCACCCGTCGATCGCGCGGCAGCTCGCGGCGTTCGGCGCCGCGCTCGACCAGGCCGCGGCGGCCGGGCTGCGGCCGCGGCTGCGGCACCTGGCCAACTCGCCTGCCACGCTCACCCTGCCCGCGGCGCGCTACGACATGGTGCGGCCCGGCCTCGCCTGCTACGGCCTGACGCCGGTGCCGCAGCTCGGCCCGCCCGCGACGTTCGGGCTGCGGCCGGCGATGACCCTCCTCGGCCGGCTCGCCGGCGTCAAGCGGGTGCCCGCGGGCGCGGGCGTCTCGTACGGGCACACCTACGTCACCGACCGCGAGACCACCCTCGCCCTCGTCCCGCTCGGCTACGGCGACGGCGTGCCGCGGGCCGCGTCCAGCCGCGCGGAGGTGCTGCTCGCCGGACGCCGCCGGCGCATCGCGGGACGGGTGTGCATGGACCAGTTCGTCGTCGACCTCGGCGACGACGCCGCGAGCCCGGGCGACGAGGCGCTGCTGTTCGGCCCCGGCGACGCGGGGGAGCCCACGGCGCAGGACTGGGCCCGGCTGCTCGACACCATCTCCTACGAGATCGTCACCCGGGTCGGCGCGCGTGTCCCGCGTACCTACACCGGCACGGGGGTGTGAGCGTGAACCGCGGACCCAAGGTCGTCGGCATCGTCGCCGGTGCCACGGCCGGCCTGCTGGCGGCGGGCGCCGCGGCCGGCATCGCCGCCGAACGGTACGCCGTCGGCCGGATCCGGCTCGGTCCCGACCCCGAGGCGCGCGAGCCGTTCGGCCGGCTCCGGGGCCGTCCGCTCACCGTGCTCGCCGACGACGGCGTCCCGCTGCACGTCGAGATCGACGGCGACGACGACGCCGACGTCACCGTCCTGTTCTGTCACGGCTACGGGCTGCGCGAGGACAGCTGGCACTACCAGCGCCGCTACCTCAGGCATCTCGGCCGGCTGGTCTTCTGGGACCAGCGCAGCCACGGCAGGTCGGGCCACAGCCCGGAGGAACACTGCACCATCGACCAGCTGGGCAGGGACCTCTACGCCGTGCTCAACGCCGCCGTGCCGCGTGGTCCGGTCGTCCTCGTGGGTCACTCGATGGGCGGGATGACCATCATGGCGCTCGCCGACCAGCGTCCCGAGCTGTTCGGCGACCGCGTCGTCGGCGTCGGCCTGATCGCGACCGCCGCCGACCCGGTCTCGTTCTTCTCGAAGAACCTGCCGCACCGGCTCGAGCGGGCCGCGGAGACGGTCATCACGACGATGGGCAAGCAGGTCGCGCTCGTCGAGGGCGCCAGGCGGCTCGCCGGCGACCTGCTGTTCCTCGTGATCCGCACCTACTCGTTCGGCTCGCGGCGGGTGAGCCCGTCGGTGGCGGCGTTCCAGGAGCGGATGGCCAACTCGACGCCGGTCGACGTGCTCGCCGCGTACTACCCGACGTTCCGGATGCAGGAGAAGCGCGCCGCGCTCTCCGTGCTCGACCGCGTCGAGTCGCTCGTCGTGGTCGGGTCGGAGGACCGGATGACGCCCGTCGAGCACGCCGAGACGATCGTGCAGCGCATGTCCGGAGCCGAGTACGTGGTCGTGCCGGGCGCCGGGCACATGGTCATGCTGGAGGAACCCGGCCTGGTGAACGAGCTGATCGGCCGGCTCGTGGAACGGGCGATGGTCTCGGTCGAGTCGTCCGGCGAGTCGGCGTCGTGACCATGCGGATGACGGTCAGGGAGGCGACGCCCGAGGACGCCGCCGTCGTCCACCGGGTGGTGCACGAGGCGTTCTCCGCGCGGCCGCGGCTCGACCCGCCCGCGGCGGCGCTGGACGAGACCGTCGACTCGATCCGCACCCGGCTGACCGCGTCCGGCGGGCTGCTCTGCACCGTCGACGACGACCCCGCGGGCTCGCTGCTGCTCGACCCGGACGGCGACGACGTGTGGCTGCGCCGCGTCGCCGTCGAGCCGCGCCACCGCGAGCACGGCATCGCGTCCGCGCTCGTGGCGTACGCCGAGGACCTCGCCGCGTCCCGCGGTTTCCGGGCGGTCCGCGTCGTCGCGCGCGCGGAACTGCCCGACACCGTCCGGTTCTGGGAGAACCGCGGCTTCCTGCGCGAGTCCGCCGACGGCACGGCGCTCGTGCTGGTCCGGTCGCTGCCGGTGTCGGTGGACGTGCCGACCGCCGACGACATGCGTGCGCTCGGCGTCCGGCTCGCCGCGTCGGCCAGGCCGGGTGACGTGCTGCTGCTCACCGGCGACCTCGGCGCCGGGAAGACCACCCTGGTGCAGGGCCTGGCGGACGGCCTCGGCGTCCGCGGGCACGTCACGTCGCCGACGTTCGTCATCGCCCGCGTACACCGGCCGCTGCGCGACGGGCCCGCGCTGGTGCACGTCGACGCCTACCGTCTCGGCGGCGTCGCCGAGGTCGACGACCTCGACCTGGACGCCGCCCTGGACGAGTCGGTCACCGCGATCGAGTGGGGTGCCGGGCTGGTCGAGGGCCTCGCCGACGACCGGCTGGAGGTCGCGATCGCGCGTCCTGCGGGCGACGAGGCGGGCGAGGGCCGCACCGTCCGGGTCACGGCCGTGGGCACCCGGTGGCGCGACGCCGACCTCCGCAAGCTGGTGGCGTGACCCCGGATGCCCGAGCTGGTGCGGCCGACGACGAGGGTGCGCGAGTCGTTCCTCGCCGCGATGGCGGAGTTCCGCGCGGAGGGACGCGGCGGTGCCGACGACGAGTCGATGATCGGGTCGGAGCACCGCGCGTACGGCGCCACCTGGCAGACGCCCGAGGGCTTCGCCGTCTACGTCTGCGCTCTCCGGGCCGACGCGGCCGAGGACGCGCCGCGACCCGACTGGCGGGTGCCGTGCACGACGCTCTGGTGGGTCGAGGGCCCGGACTACCTCGGCCGGCTGGCGATCCGGCACCGGCTGACCGAGCGGTTGCTGGAGGTCGGCGGGCACATCGGCTACGACGTACGCCCGTCCGCCTGCAGGCGCGGGCACGCGACCGCGATGCTGCGGGCCGCGTTGCCCGTCGCGGCGAGGCTCGGGATCGACGAGGCGCTCGTCACCTGCGACACCGACAACGTGGCGTCGAGGAAGGTGATCGAGTCGGCGGGCGGGGTGCTCGAGGACGAGCGCTCGGGCAAGCTCCGCTTCTGGGTCCCGACGACGGCGTGACGCCCCGGTCACGACGTGGCGTGATGACCCTCACCGCGGCGGAACAGCCAGGTCAGTTTCGGCTCCACGACCGGCCGGAAGATCCGCACCACCGGCGGGCTGGACAGGACCAGCGTCACCGCCAGCGCGCCCACGACCACGACCGCCGCGCCGGCGAGCGAGTGCAGCCAGTGGGCGTCGTACAGGCCGGACCAGGCCAGCGCCTTCCGCGGGTAGCGGTGCAGCAGGTACACGTACATCGTCGCCGCGCCGAGCGACGTGAACCAGACGTGCCGCCGCGGCACCAGCGCGAGGAACGCGCTCAGCAGGACGAAGCCCGCGACCAGGAACGCGGCACGGTGCCAGACGCCGGACAGGTTCGACCCGCCTAGGTCGTGGTACCGCTCCCGGTAGTACAACCACTGCAACGACGGCCGGAACAGGTACGCCGTCACGAACGCGCCCGCGAGCAGCGGCAGCGCCAGGGCGCGCGCCCACCACCTGCGCAGCGCGTCGAAGTACCCGGCGGGCAGCACCAGGCCGGCGACGTAGAACGGCAGGAAGCCGAGCACGCGGTGCAGGTCGAGCACCGGCGTGAGCGTCGAGAAGCCGGCCGCCAGCGAGACCGCGACGGCGATGGCGATCGCGTAGCCGGGCCTGATCGCGTTCCACAGCGGCGTGGTCACCCGCCAGATGAACAGCGCGAGGAGGAACCACATCGCGAAGCTCGGCGTGAGCGTGTCGATCGTCCACGACGCGCCGCCCCAGAAGTGCGACGCCAGCTCGTAGCTCACCTCGAACACGAGGTACGGGACCGCGACGCCGGCGATCAGCCGCTGCACCTGCCGCGGCTTCGCGGTGAAGCTGCGGGACAGGTAGCCGGCGACGAGGATGAACACCGGCATGTGGAACAGGTAGATCGTGTAGTAGAGCGCACGCACCGGTTCCAGGCCACGCAACGGTTCCAGCCCGTGGCCGACCACGACCAGCGCTATCGCGAGGAACTTCGCGTTGTCGAACCACGGATCGCGCGCCTTCGGCAGCAGCGTGTCCAGCTGCTCCGGCTTCTCGCCCGTGCTCGCGGGCGGTTCGGCGGGCGTGGTCGGCGCGGTGGAGGCGTCGGCGTCCGGACTGCTCGGGGCGGCGGGCAGGCTGACGGTGTCCCGGGTGTCGTCAGTCATGCTCCGGCGCCGGGACGCGACCTCCGCAAAGCGGTGCGATGCCATGCGGGAGACGTGCTTCCAAGGTCGGGATCAGGGAAGCGGCCACGCTAGCACCCGGTGACGTCCCGCTCGCAACTCCCTCAGGCGCGGCTTCGCAGAGGCGGCGTACGTCGCGGAGCGGCGGCGGCACGGGAGACCCGGCTCGCTAGGGTTTCGTCGTGCTCCTACTCGCGCTCGACACCGCGACGCCGGCGGTCACCGTCGCCGTCCACGACGGCGAGCGCCCGCGTGCGGAGTCGACCGTCGTCACGCGCGGTGGCCAGCAGGGCGAGCTGCTCGCCCCCGGCATCGCTCGCGTGCTCCGCGACGCCGGCGCGGCACCCGCGGACCTCACCGCGATCGCCGTCGGCGTCGGTCCCGGCCCGTTCACCGGCCTGCGCGTCGGTCTCGTCACCGCACGCACGATGGGGGACGCCCTCGGCATCCCGGTGCACGGCGGCTGCACGCTCGACGTGCTCGCCTGGGCATCCGGGCTCGCCGAGCCGTTCCTGGTCGCGACGGACGCGCGCCGCAGGGAGGTCTACTGGGCGCGCTACGCCGACGCCCGCACCCGCACCACCGACCCGGCCGTCGGCGTACCCGCGGACGTCGCGACGTCCGAGCCGGTCGTCGGCCAGGGCGCGGCGCTCTACCCCGAGGCGTTCCCGGCGGCGCGGGAGCCCGTGCACGCGAGCGCCGCCGCGCTCGCCGAGCTCGTCGTGCACCGGCTGGCCGCGGGCGAGCCGCTGCTCGACCCGCTGCCGCTGTACCTGCGCCGCCCCGACGCGCGGACGCCGGGCCCACGCAAGCGGGTGCTGCCGGCCGACCACCCCGCGCCCGCGTGACCGTGGACGCGGACGTCACGGTCCGGCCGATGCGGTGGTGGGACATCGCACCGGCCGCGGCGATGGAGGAGAGGCTGTTCCCACGGGACGCGTGGCGCGCCGAGTCGTTCTGGTCGGAGCTCGCGCAGTACGACTCCCGCCACTACGTCGTGGCGGAACGGGACGGCGCAGTGGTCGGGTACGCGGGTCTCGCCGCCGCGGCCGGGGAGGCGGACGTGCTCACGGTCGCGGTCGACGCCGCCGGGCAGGGCCGGGGCGTGGGCAGCCGGCTGCTGCGCGAGCTGCTCGCCGAGGCGGAGCGCCGCGGCTGCGCCGACGTGCTGCTCGAGGTGCGCGGCGACAACGAGCCGGCCCTGACCCTGTACGAGCGGCACGGGTTCGAGCGGGTCGGCGCCCGCCGCCGCTACTACGCCGACGGCGAGGACGCGATCGTGATGCGACGCAGGAAGGCGAGGCGGGCCGATGGCTGACCAGCCACTGGTTCTCGGCATCGAGACGTCGTGCGACGAGACCGGCGTCGGGATCGTCCGCGGCGAGACGCTGCTCGCGGACGCGCTCGCGTCCAGCGTCGACGAGCACGCGCGGTTCGGCGGCGTCGTGCCCGAGGTCGCGAGCCGTGCGCACCTCGAGGCGATGGTGCCGACGATGCGGCGGGCGCTGTCCGACGCCGGCGTCACGCTGCGCGACGTCGACGCGATCGCGGTGACCGCGGGTCCTGGGCTCACCGGCGCGCTGCTCGTCGGCGTCGCGGCGGCGAAGTCGTACGCGCTCGCGCTCGGCAAGCCGCTGTACGGCGTCAACCACCTGGCCGCGCACGTCGCCGTCGACCGGCTCGAGCACGGCCCCCTGCCGCAGCGGTGCATCGCACTGCTGGTCTCGGGCGGGCACTCGTCGCTGTTCGTCGTCGAGGACGCGGGCCGCACCGTCACGCCACTGGGCGGCACGGTCGACGACGCCGCGGGCGAGGCGTACGACAAGGTCGCGCGCGTGCTCGGCCTGCCCTTCCCCGGTGGCCCGCCGATCGACCGCGCGGCCGGCGACGGTGACCCGGCGGCGATCCCGTTCCCGCGCGGCAAGGCGAACGACGGGACCCTCGACTTCTCGTTCGCCGGCCTGAAGACCGCGGTGGCGCGCTGGGTCGAGGGCCGGGAGCGTGTGGGGGAGCCGGTGCCAGTCGCGGACGTCGCGGCGTCGTTCCAGGAAGCCGTGGTGGACGTACTGACGCGCAAGGCCGTCGCGGCCTGTCGCCAGCAGGGCGTCGACGACCTGGTGCTCGGCGGCGGCGTGGCGGCGAACTCGCGGCTGCGGGCACTCGCCGAGGAACGCTGCGCGGCCGCCGGGATCCGGCTGCGCGTGCCCAGGCCGCGGCTGTGCACCGACAACGGCGCGATGGTGGCGTCCCTGGGGGTCGAGCTGGTCGCGCACGGCGTGACCCCGTCCGACCTCGACCTGCCCGCCGACTCCGCGCTCGACCTCGACGTCGTCTCCGTCTGAGCAGGCGAGCCGGTCGTTCGCTCTACGCGACGTCCGTCTCGTACTGCGGACGGGTCGCTGTGAGCAGGTGCACACGACACCGGTCCGGCGGTATGCTCGAAGTGTTCACCGCCATCGGGGCGGCGGTGATCGAGACCAGTCGGCAACGTCGATTGCCCTGGTCCGTGATTCTCTCGAGGGGAGAGATGCGGACATCCCCGGCCCTAGGGGCGAAGGCCGGGGATGTCCTTTTTCTACGTCCCCGGCGCTGCCGGGGGACGTGCGCTTCCGAGAGTGTAATTGGGTGCGGGGCCGGGCACCGGCTCGGGGCTACGCAGTGCTCGACCCCACGGCTTGGGGCGGGGTGGCGCCGGCGTCACGGTCAGCGGTTTCGGCGCCACCCCGGCTCGATGACCAGACGGGTCATCCGCGGGCGACGCCTACTGCGATCGCGTTCTGCCTCGGCCTGTTCTCGGAGACCGCAGCCTGGACGGTTGACTGCGGGAGCGTCCAGCGGGGCCTTGCGGCCTGCGGGTCGTCCGCTTGGAAGCTCTTCCCACACCGAAGACACCACACGCGTGCGGCGCTACCACAAAGGTTCGGGTGGGTGCAGGCATTCGCGGAGTACATCTCTCTCTTCCCATTCGCGCCTGGCCCCCGAGCTGTGCTGCGATCGGTGGTGGGGGTGTAACGGGGCGACCACCAATCGCGATGGCACTTACAGTGACACTCACTCGACCATCTGTCAAGTGCTAGTTGCAACTTGCAGATGGAAGTTGGATACTTCTCTTGCTTCCTTGTT
>JAFMQP010000170.1 GCA_017354575.1 Acidothermales bacterium
GCAGGAACTCCAATAGCTGCCGGCCTGCGCGCGCTGCGTATCGGTCGTCGCCCACCTGAGCAAAGGCTAGTCTGCCGGGCTTCCTCCGGACGTGACGATGGTCCAGTATGTCGAGAATGCACGAGGAGGAGGCCGTCGGCTCGTCGGCGCTGCGCGCAGCGCAACGCGGCGACGAGGAGGGCTTCCGTCAGCTCTACCGCTACATGCAGCCTCGCCTGCTGCGGTATCTGCGGTTGCTCGCCGCCGACGACGCCGAGGACGTGGCGTCGGAAACGTGGCTGCACATCAGCCAGGGTCTCTCCAAGTTCCGCGGTGACCTGGACGACTTCCGCGGCTGGGCGACGACCATCGCCAGGAACCGAGCGGTCGACCAGGTGCGCCGATCGGGTCGCCGCCCGCAGTCCAGTGAGCCGTTCGAGGAGCTGGCCCGCCTTCCCGCCGGCATCGACACGGCGGAGGCGGCGCTGGAGACGGTCGGCACGGACAGCGCTCTCGCGCTCATCGCCGAGCTGCCGCCCGATCAGGGCGAGGCGGTGCTGCTGCGGGTCGTGATCGGCCTGGACGCCAAGTCGGCCGCGCAGGTGCTCGGCAAGCGGCCCGGGGCGGTGCGGGTCGCGGCGCATCGCGGTCTGAACCGGCTCGCCAAGCTGCTCGCCGAACGAGACGCGAGTGCAGACCGAGGACAGCGTGTGACACTTCCGGACGCCAGGACGCTGAGGAAAGTGAGATGAGCGAAGACCCGCAGCGGATCGACCCGATCAGCGCCGAGAACCTGATACGCGGCGCGCGGTCGGGGTCGCCCGTGGAGCCCGACACGCTGGCCGGGTTGCTCGCCGCGGCCGCGGGCCCCGCGCGGGAAGATGAGCTGGCCGGCGAGGAGAACGCCGTGGCGGCCTTCCGGCACGCTCGTCGCACCCTCGGCCGGCGGCCCCGGAGACGTTTCATGCTGAAGAGCGTCCTCGCGAGAGCCTCCATCGTCGCGGCCGTCGCCGTCGCCGGTGGTGGCGGTGTCGCGCTCGCCGCGAGCACCGGCCACCTGCCCGGCACCGGCTCACCGGAGGAGCACGCCTCCGCCCGGTCCACCCACGCCACGACCGGCGCGACAGCAAGCCACGCGTCACCACCGGCAACCGGCACGCACGGCGCCGCCGCGTCGCACACCGCCCCGAGCGGTTCGCCCGCCCCGAACATGCGCGGGCTGTGCACCGCGTTCCGTGCCCACGGCAGCGACAACCCCGGCAAGGCGCTCGAGGACCCGGCGTTCAAGGCGCTGATAACCCGGGCCGGCGGCAAGGACAAGGTGGCGGGGTACTGCGCCACGGTGCTGTCCACCCCGTCGGGCAAGGCATCCGGCCATCACGGCGACGCCTCGACCCACGCGCCGTCGCACCCGTCGTCGCACGGCCCGTCGGCGCATCCCACCAAGCCCCGACCCGGCCACAGCGCGCCCAGCCACCCGGCACCGTCCACCAGCAACCACCGGCGCTGACGCGCGGCAGGACCAAGCCGTACTGACAACCGGGACGGCGGGTGCTGAAGGCCCCTACTCCCTCGGCACCTCGCCGCGCCAGCCTCCCGCGCCACCCTTGTCCTCGACGAGAGACTTGAACCGCTTCATGTCCGCCCTCACCTGACGGTCGTCAGCGCCGAGGGCCGCGCCGAGCTTCTCGGTCATGCCCTCGGTCTCCCAGTCCAGCTGGACCATCACCCGCGCGGATGAGTCGCTCAGCTTGTGGAACGTGACGACACCGGCGTGGCTCTTGCCGTCGACGGACCTCCAGGCGATCCGTTCGTCCGGGTGCTGCTCGGTGATCTCGGCGTCGAACTCGTGCCTGCGGCCCGCGACACTGGTCACCCAGTGCAGGTGCGTGTCGTCCCGCTGGGTCACGGACTCGACGCCGCTCATGAAGTCCGGGAAGGACTCGAACTGCGTCCACTGGTTGTACGCGGCGCTCACCGGCACCTCGACGTCCACGGATTCCTCGACCGTCGGCATGACGCTCACCCCTCAGGGTCTCGTGTCCAGTCGCGACTCGCCCTACCCACGCAGCGCCGGGCTACTCCTCCGCGTCCGCGAGCACGAGGCGGACGCCCGCATCGCGCAGCGCCGCCGCCATCTCGTCGTCCGGCGCACGGTCGGTGACCACGACGTCGATCCAGTCGAGGCCGCACAGCAGCACGGGTGCCGAGGTGTGGAACTTCGTCGCGTCGGCCAGGAGCACGACGCTGTCGGCGATGCCCATCAGTGCCTGCTTGGTCGGGCGTTCGACGTCCGTTCCGACGTACACGCCCCGCCCGTCGATCGCGCCCGCGCCGAGGAAGAACGTGCGCAGTCGCAACCTGCTCACCGCGTCCACGCTCATCGGCCCCACGAACGCCTTGCTCGGGTGGTGCAGGTCGCCGCCCACGCCGACGAGTCGCGCCCGGGCCGACGCCAGTACGAGCTGGATCACCGGCACCGAGTGCGTCACCACGCAGCCGGCGAACGTCTCCGGCAGCACGCTCGCGAACTGGTACGCCGTGGTGCCGGCGTCGACCGCCACGGTGTCGCGGTCGTCGAGCAGCCGCAGCGCCGCGGCGGCCACCTGCCGCTTCCCTGCCGCGTTGGTGTCGGCCCTGTTGTCGAACGCCGGCGCGTGCAGCACGCCGTGCGGCAGGCTCGCGCCACCGTGCACGATGCGTACCTGCCCGTCCTCCTCGAGGCGGCGGAGGTCGCGACGCACCGTCATGTCCGAGACGCCGAGGTTCTCGGCGAGGTCCGTGACGGAGCAGAACCCGGCCCGGTGCAGCGTGCCGACGATGTGCGCGCGCCGGCCCGCGGCGTCACGCGGCGCCGAGTCGATCATCGGGAGCGCCTCCTGCACGGTCGTCGGGCGGAACCTGGCTGGGGTCAATGTACGGACCGTCGAGCCGGTCGATCTACCGTTGACTTTGGCGCGTCCACCGTTGATAGTCAAACAGCAAATGTTGGTTTGATAACACGGAGTCGAGAATGACGCCGAATCGCGCAACGGCCCCCAGGGTCCTCGCGGTCGCCACCGCACGCCCCACGTTCGCCGTCGAGGCGGCGCGGCAACGGGCGGACGCGGCACGGAAGCTGCTCGTCGATCTCGGCGCCGACGTGACCGGTCCCGAGGACCTCGTCATGACCGAGGCGGACGTCGAGGCCGCCACCACGTTCCTCGCGCAGGGCGACGCCGCGCCGGACCTCGTGGTCAACATCTGCGCGACCTTCTCCGACGCGTCCCCCGCACTTCGCCTCTACCCGGGCCTGGACCGGCCGGTCCTGCTCTGGGCGTTCCGTGAGCCGGGTCCGGTGGGCGACCGGTTGTGGCTCAACTCGCTCTGCGGGGCGAACCTGTTCGGCCACGCCGTCGTCCGCGCCGGCGGCGAGGTGCGCCTGCTCTACGGCGACCCCGACGAGCCCGAGGTGCGCGCCGTCCTGCGCAGGGCGCTCGCGGGCGAGTTGCCCGCGCCGGTGACCGCCCCGTCCGTCGACGGGGAGCGCGGTGACGCCGACGTCGCGGCGGCCGCGCTCGCCGAGCTGCGTGACCGCGTCATCGGTGTCGTCGGCGACGCACCCACGGGGTTCACGCCGTGCGAGCACGACCCGGACCTGCTCGCGGACCTGTTCGGGCTCACCGTACGCAGGCTCGACGTGGACGCGGCGTTCGCGCGCGCCAGGGCCGTGCCGGACGCCGTTCGCGACGTCGAGAACGCCGCCGCGTACGCGGCCCAGCCGCGCCTCGCCGCGCTCGACCCGGCGCACGTCTCGCTGGCGGCGTCGGTCACGTCCGCACTCCGCGAGTGGGTCGACGCCGATGGGCTCAGCGCGGTCGCGGTCCGCTGCTGGCCGGAGTTCCCCACCGAGTTCGGCGTCTGCCCGTGCTGGTCGCTGTCCCGGCTCGCCGACGCCGGCACGCCGACAGCATGCGAGCGCGACGTCTACGGCGCCGCCACCATGCTGCTGCTCGAGGCGCTCGGGTCCGGGCCGACGTACCTCGTCGACACCGTGGACCTGGACGCCGCCGCCAACGTGGTCCGGCTGTGGCACTGCGGCTCGGCCGCCACGGCGCTCGCCGCAGACCCCACGGACGCGACGCCGTACGTGCACTGCAACCGCCGCATCGGCGTCACGGGGAACTTCCCGCTGCGCACCGGCCGCGTGCTGATGGCGCGGCTCGCCGAGCATCCGGACGGTGGCCTGCGCCTGCTCCTGGCGTCCGGCGAGTCGCTGCCGGAGCCGAACCGTTTCCAGGGCAACACAGCCGCCGTCCACCTCGACGCGGACGCCGCGGCGTTCGTGCACGGACTGGTGACCGGCGGCTTTCCGCACCACACCGTCCTCGCCTGGTCGGACGTACGCGCACCACTGCGTACCGCCGCCGACCGGCTGGGCATCCCCGTCGCCGAATGGTGAGCACTCCCCCTTGAAGGAGAGACCGTGCCGAAGACACCGCGCCCCCTGCTGGCGCTGCTGAGCGTCCTCTCGTCGCTTCTCGCGCTCGTCGCCGTGCAGGCCGCCGCACCGCCCGCGCACGCCGACACCGCGTGCCCGTGGGTCGGCTCGCACGCGTCGACCGACGACCGGGTCGCCCAGGTGGTCGGGCAGATGACGGTCGACGAGAAGATCCAGATGCTCGGGCTCACGGCGAGCCCCGACGGCTACGAGAACTACTTCCCCGCCATCCCCCGGCTGTGCGTCCCACGACTGATACTGCAGGACGGCCCCGCCGGTGTCGCCGCGGGCTTCAAGGACGTCACCCAGCTGCCCGCGCCGATCGACCTCGCCGCGTCGTGGGACCGCACCGTCGCCTCGGACTACGGGAACATCCAGGGCACCGAGTCGTGGGGCAAGGGCATCGAGGTCGCGCAGGGGCCGGACGTCAACATCGCGCGGGTGCCCGAGAACGGCAGGACGTTCGAGGCGTTCGGCGAGGACCCGTACCTGGCCTCGCAGCTCGGCGTCGCGAACATCGACGGCATCCAGCGCAACGGGGTGATGGCGGACATCAAGCACCTTGCCGCCAACAACCAGGAGACACAACGCGACGGCATCGACGAGCGCATCGACGAGCGCACGCTGCGCGAGATCTACCTGCCCGCGTTCGAGGCGTCGGTGAAGCAGGGTCACGTCGGCACCGCGATGTGCGCCTACAACCGGATCAACGGCGCCTACGCCTGCCAGGACCCGTGGCTGATGCAGCAGGTGTTCAAGGACGAGTACGGGTTCGACGGGCTCATCAGGTCCGACTTCGGCGCGGTCCACGACGTAGCGGCGGCGTACAACGCCGGCATGGACCAGTCGAAGCCCGAGCACAACGCCGCGCTGAAGACGGCGGTCCAGGCGGGCGTCGTGCCGATGAGCCGCGTCGACGACGCAGTGAGCCGGGTCCTGCGCGAGATGTTCCGGTTCGGCCTGTTCGAGCACCAGCCCACGGGCACACCCGACAGCGTCGTCACGTCGCCGGCGCACGCCGCCACAGCACGTCAGATCGCCGAGCAGGGCACCGTGCTGCTGAAGAACGAACAGGGCACGCTGCCGCTCGACACGGGGACGACGAAGTCGGTCGCGGTGATCGGCAACGACGGGGGCGACGGTGCGTACACCGCCGGCGGCGGCAGCTCGCACGTGCAGGCGCCGTACGTCGTCTCGCCGTACGACGGCATCAAGAAGCGGGCCGGGGACGGCGTGGAGGTCAGCTACGCCGACTCCGCCATACCGGCGGTACCGGCGGACGTGCTCACGCCGTCGTCGGGAACCGGATCCGGCCTCACCGGCCAGTACTACGACAACCAGACCTGGTCGGGCACGCCGGTGCTGACCCGCACCGACCCGACCGTCGACTTCACCTGGGGTCCTAACGGCACCGCGGTGTCGCCCGCGCCGGGCGTTCCCGCCGAGCACTGGTCGTCGAGGTGGACAGGGACGCTGACCGCGCCCGCGACGGGCACGTACACCTTCTCGCTCACCAGCGACGACGGCAGCACGCTGACCATCGGCGACACGGAGGTCGTCGACAACGGCGGCAACCACGCGGTGGCGACGAAGAACGGCACCATCGACCTGGTGCAGGGCCAGCAGTATCCGATCCGGCTCGACTACTTCAACAACACTCAAGGCGACCAGGTGCACCTGAACTGGCAGCCGCCGGGAGCCGACAGGTACGCGAAGGCCGAGCAGGCCGCAAGGAACGCCGACGTCGCGGTCGTCTTCGCGAACGACGTCGAGAGTGAAGGCACCGACCGCCCGAACCTCACGCTGCCCAACGACCAGGACGCGCTCATCGAGTCGGTCGCGAAGGCGAACCCGCGCACCGTCGTCGTGCTCAACACGGGTGGCCCGGTCACGATGCCGTGGCTCGACGACGTCCGCGGCGTGGTCGAGGCGTGGTACCCGGGCCAGGAGGACGGCAACGCGATCGCCCGCGTGCTGTTCGGCGACGTGAACCCGTCCGGCAAGCTGCCACTGACCTTCCCGCGCAGCGAGTCGCAGACCCCCGCGCACACACCCGAGCAGTGGCCGGGCGTGAACGGCGTCGCGCAGTACAGCGAGGGCCTGCAGGTCGGTTACCGCTGGTACGACGCGCAGGACACCGAACCGCTCTTCCCGTTCGGCTACGGCCTCTCGTACACCGACTTCAAGGTCGGCAACATCGCGGTCGGCCCGGAGCAGCTGAGCGCGGGCGGGCAGGAGACCGTCAGCGCGGACGTCACCAACACGGGACACCGCGCGGGCGCCGAGGTCGTGCAGCTCTACGTGGGGATGCCCGCGAGCCTGGGGGAACCGCCCAAGCAGCTAAAGGGATTCCAGAAGGTGACCCTGGAGCCCGGGCAGACCAAGCGGGTCGTTTTCCACGTCGACGCGCGTGACCTCTCGTACTGGGACACCGACGCGCACGGCTGGGTCCTCGGGCGAGGCGACTACACCGCGATGATCGGCACGTCGGCGGCGGACATCGCGGGCCGGAGCGGGTTCACCGTGCCCAAGAGCGCCGGCCCGCGTTACGTCGCCACCACCGCGCCGGCGATCGCCGGGCAGGGCTCGACGCAGCAGGTGACGACCTCGTTCACCAACGAGAGCTCCTACCCGGTACGCGACGCCACGCTGTCGGTCCAGGCGCCGGCGGGCTGGACGGCGACGGCGGCGCCGCCGGCGCGGTTCGACGTGATCGCTCCGGACCAGACGGTGTCGACGACGTGGCAGCTGGCCGTCCCCGGCGACGCGAAACCCGGCACGTACCAGGTAACCGGGACGGCGACGTACAGTTCGCAGGACACGAGGTCCGGCCAGAGCAGTGACACGGCCGCCGTGCAGGTGCCCTACCCGTCGGTGGCGGCGGCGTACGACAACGTGGGTATCAGCGACGACTCCGACCACACGCCAGGGAACTTCGACGGGTCGGGCAACAGCTACTCAGCGCAGGCCCTGGCGGCGGTCGGAATAACTCCGGGTAACGCAGTCGACAAAGACGGAATAAGGTACACGTGGCCGGACGTCGAAGCGGGGGTGAAGGACAACGTGACCATGCGCGGGCAGACCGTCGCGCTGACCGGCAGCGGCAGCCGGCTCGGATTCCTCGGCGCCGCGGTCTCGGGGACGCACGGCGGCACCGGCGTCGTGCGCTACACCGACGGGACGACCAGCACGTTCGACGTCTCGTTCCCCGACTGGTTCAGCGCCACACCGGTGGCCGGCGACGACCTCGTGGCGAAGGCGGCGTACCTGAACCGGACGAACGGCAAGCCCCTGAACCCGGTGTACCTCTATGCCGCGTACGCTCCGCTCGACACGGGGAAGACCGTGCAGGCGGTGACGCTGCCGGATGGAGGCGCTACCGGAATGCACCTCTTCGCGATCGGCACGGGCTGACCGCCCGAACCGGTTGACAGCGGCTGAGTGCGACGGCAGAGTTAGCGGAACCCAGAGGTCAGACCACCAGTGTGGGGGTGAGGAAGGCGACCATGTGGAAGTCGGTACGGCCCAGGCGGCAAGTCTGGTTGGCGGTGGCGACGGCGGCCGTCGTCGCGGCGGCGGGATGCGGCTCCGGCAGCGATAACGGCGGCGGGGGCGGCGGCAACGGCAAGGCGACGATCACGTTCGCGAACTGGGCGGACGCCGAGCCGAACACCAAGCCGGGGATCGAGGCCCTGATCAAGAAGTTCGAGGCGC
>JAFMQP010000171.1 GCA_017354575.1 Acidothermales bacterium
GCAGTCCGGCGGCGAGCCCGCGTCCGAGCCAGCCGAGGCGGCCGCGGCGTCCGACGAGCCCGGGGCCGGGGCCGAGAGCGGCGGTGGCGCCGCGAAGCCGCGCCGGAAGCGACGCCGGCGCCGCGGCCCGCGCAAGGCCGAGGGATCCGACGGCTCGTCGGCTCAGGACGGCGCGTCCTCCTCGGAGTGATCAGCGAAGGGCGACGACCGGCGGGGCCGAGGCCAGCGGACCGGCCAGCCGGACGTCGGTGCGCAGCGCCCGGGCGGTGCCCACCCGCCAGAGCAGCAGGTGCCCGTGGTCGCCCTCGCTCACGGTGGCGGCGAGCCAGCGGTCGTCCGGCGTGAACGCCAGACCGGCGCCTGCCTTCGGCGGCAGCTCGAGGCCGGGCACGATCCGCAGCCGGCCCGAGCCCAGGTCGAGCACGGCGAGCTCGGACGGCGGTCCGGGATGCCCGCCGGTGTACCGGCTGTCGGTGCGGGAGTCGGAGATCTGGAGCGCGACGAACCGGCCGTCCGCGCTGGCGACCACGTCCGAGGCCGGCGTCCGTCCCGTCGGGAGCCGGTAGCTGCGGTCCGCGCCGCCGACGTCGGTGGCGTGCAGGACGCACCGCGCGGCCGGGCCGGTCGCCAGGTACCGGCAGGCCTTGCCGTGCCAGATCACGGCGTCACCGCTGACGCCGAGCGGGTACCCGCCCGCGATGGTGCGCGTCACGTGACCGGTCGAGCGGTCGAGCAGGACGACCTGCGGCGGCTCGCCGTCGGCGTGCTCGCCGTTCGCGAGCGCGACGACGCCGGCGCTCGTCACGCCGAGCGGCGACAGGTCCCCGTCCACGGAGACGGTGCCGCCGCCCACCGGGCGGAGCTGCACGGCGCTGCCGGCGCCGGGCGTCGCGTCGTCGGGCGGGTAGTCGACGCCGTAGACGCCCGCCGGCCCGCCGATCAGACCGTCGACCGGACCGGACATCGGGACCCGCCGGACCTCGCCCTTCGCGTCGACGCCGACCACCCGGCCGGGTCGCGGTCCTTCGCAGGGGGCGACCAAGGCGTACACGTCGGCCCCGTGCCGGACGAGCGTCTGCGCCTGGTTGTGGTCGGCGTCCGGGACCTGGGACCGCGGGACGACCTGACCCGAGTCGACGTCCACCAGGGCCACCTGGGCGCCGCCGACCAGCAGCCGCACCCCCGTGCGCTCGTCCACCGGGTCGGCGTTCATGAACATCCTGGACGCCTGAGCGCCGCACGCGCCCGTCGTCATCGGCAACCCGTTCGGACCGGACGGCGCGGTCGACGGCGGTGACGCGGACAGGGAGCTCACGGCGTCGGACGCGGACGGCGGCCGGCGCTGGGCCTGCCGGACGACGCCGTAGCCCACCAACGCGAGCACCGCGACGACCGCCACCACGACGACCGGCCAGCGGCGCGGCGGCCGGCCACCGCCCTGCTCCAGGAGGTCGGGTTGCTCGGGGATGGTCCACCTCACCGTCCTCCCGACCTGGCCGCTCACTCCGCGCGCGGCCCACGGCGGGAACTCCGTACTCTCAGCATAGGCCGCGACCGGATCCCGGCCGGTGGCCTCGAGCGCGACGCGAGTTCGGGTACCTTCGAGGGGATGAGTAGGCCACGGTCCGTCGAGCTGCCCCCGACCGTCCGCCGTACCTCGCTTCTCACCGGACGGGGTGAGTTCGCGGCGATTCGCGCCGACCCGGCCGACGGGTCCGATCGGGCGCCCGCGTTGCTCGTGCCCGGGTACTCCGGCAGCAAGGAGGACTTCCTCGCACTGCTGGAGCCGATCGCGCGGGCCGGACGCCCGGTGCTCGCGGTCGACCAGCGCGGCCAGTACGACACGCCGGGCCCGGTCGCGCCGGCCGCGTACACCACCGAGGCGCTCGGCCACGACGTCTGCGCGATGGTCGACGAGCTCGCGCGCGACGGCGCGGTCCATCTGCTCGGTCACTCGTTCGGGGGCCTCGTTACGCGCTCCGCGGTGCTGGAGTCGACGGCGGGCGTCGCGTCGTTCACCCTGCTCGCGTCCGGCCCCGCCCGGGTCGTCGGCGTCCGGCAGCGGCACGCGCGGCTGCTCGTCGAGGTCGTGTCGCGGTTCGGCCCGTCCGTCGTCGCCACCACCATGCAGCGGTTCGAGGCGCTGCGCCCGGGGCCGAAGCCGTCCGAGGAGATCGCCGCGTTCCTGCGCCGCCGCTACGAGACCAGCTCCCCGCACGCGCTCGTCGCGATGGCCCGCGCGGTGCTCACCGAGCCGGACCGCGTCGACGAGCTCGCCGGGGCGCCGGTGCCGAAGCTGGTGGCGTACGGCGAGGACGACGACACCTGGCCGCCCGCCGTCCAGGCCGCGATGGCCGAGCGGCTCGGTGCGCGGCACGCGGTCTTCCCCGGCGCCGGCCACTCCCCCAACGTCGACACACCGGCCGAGCTGGCCGCCACGCTCGTCGCGTTCTGGGACGAGGCGGACGCCGTGGCGTCCGCCTCCGAGGCGCTCGCGGACGAGGAGGCGGCGTCATGACGACGGTGGAGCTGTCGCCGGAGTCGGACGTCCGGCCGCTCGGCCCGGACAGCGTCAGCTGGCGCGTGCACGCCGACCCGATGATGTGGGTCGCCGGGCTGCGCGCGCTGTACTTCCAGGCGCTGCACCCGCGCGTGATCCGTGGCTTCACGCAGAACTCCGACTTCCGCGAAGGCACCTGGCAGCGGCTCATCCGCACGACCGACTACGTCGGCATGACGACGTACGGCACGCTCGAAGAGGCGCACCGCGCCGCGGCCAGGGTGCGGCGCATCCACGACCGGCTGACGGCGACCGACCCCGCCACCGGGGAGCGCTACGGCATCGCCGACCCCGACCTGCTGCTGTGGGTGCACTGCTGCGAGATCGACTCGTACCTGTCCGTCGTCCGGCGCGCCGGGCTGCGGCTGCGTTCTGCGGACGCCGACCGGTACGTGCGCGAGCAGCGGTTCCGGGCCTGGCTCGTCGGCATCGACCCCAAGGACGCGCCCGCCGACGTCGCGGCACTCGACCGCTACTTCCAGGCGATGCGCCCGCTCGCCGTCGCGACGCCGGAGGCGCAGGACGCCGCCCGGTTCATCCTGTTCCCGCCGATGAGCCGCCTGCTCGAGTTCAGCATGGCGCGGCCCGGCTGGGCGGGCGTCGGCAGCCTCGCGTACGCGACGCTGCCCCGCTTTGCCCGCGACCTCTACCGGCTGCGCATCCCGCACAACGAGCTCGCCACCACCGCCGCGCTCCGCGCGCTGCGCACCGCCGCGTTCGCCGTGCCGCGGCCGCTGCGTGAGGGCCCGTCCATCCGCGCGGCCCGGCGCCGGATCAGCGCGGCGACCCGGTGACCGGATGAGCCTCGGCGAGCCGGTCCGCGTCGTGTACCGGAAGTACGATCAGGCGCTGCACTGGAACCTCACCATGTACCGGCTCGGCGAGGACGAGCACGGCGTCTGGCTGGGCGCTCCCGCCGACAGCACCGGCCGGCGCGGCCACGAGGAGCCGATCGTCTGGCCCGAGCCGTTCGTCACGCTGTTCCCGCGGGACGCCTGGTACACGGCGCTGCTGAACGCCGAGCCGAACGAGGTCGCCTGGTACTGCGACGTCACCACCCGGCCGACGTGGCGGGACGGGCTGGTCACCATGGTCGACCTCGACCTGGACGTGGTCCGGCGGCGCGACGGCGTCACGTACGTCGACGACGAGGACGAGTTCGCCGAGCACCGGGTGCGCTACGCGTATCCCGCCGACGTCGTCGCCACCGCCGAGCGCACCTGCAGGGACCTGTACGCCGCCGTCGCCGCCGGAGACGAGCCGTTCGCCGACGTGGGCAGGTCGTGGCTGGCTAAGGTCTCGTAGGAATCAGGGGGCGACGGGAGCAGACGTGGACGAACCGTCAGCGGCGCGCAGGTACGACGTCGTCGTCATCGGTGCCGGGCCGACCGGGGAGAACGTCGCGCAGTACGCCGTGCAGGGCGGGCTGTCGGCGGTGATCGTGGAGAGCGAGCTCATCGGCGGCGAGTGCTCGTACTGGGCATGCATGCCGAGCAAGGCGCTGCTGCGCCCGCCGGCCGCGCTCGCCGCCGCCCGCGAGGTCGCCGGTTCGCGCGAGGCGGTCACGGGCGGCCTCGACGTCGCCGCCGTGCTGGCCCGTCGCGACGGGTTCACGTCCGGATGGGACGACGAGGGGCAGGCGAGCTGGCTCGCGGACACCGGCATCGACCTGGTGCGCGGCCGGGGGCGGCTCACCGGCGAGAAGACGGTGAGCGTCCGGCAGGGCGACGACACCGCCGTGACGCTCGCCGCCGAGCACGCCGTCGTGATCTGCACCGGCAGCGACGCCGCCGTCCCCCCGATCCCCGGCCTGCGCGAGGCGAGGCCGTGGACGAGCCGCGAGGTCACCAGTGCCAAGGACGTGCCCGGCCGGCTGGTGGTCGTCGGCGGCGGCGTGGTCGGGTGCGAGATGACCGACGCGTTCGACGCGCTCGGCTCCGCGGTGACCATGGTCGTCCGCGGCGACCGGTTGCTGCCCGGCGTCGAGCCGTTCGCCGGCGACCTGGTGGCGGACGCCCTGCGCGAGCGCGGCGTGGACATCAGGCTCGGCGCGTCCGCCGAACACGTGGAGCGCAGGCCGGACGGTACCGTCGTCGTCGCCACCGACACGGGCGCGGTGGTCGCGGCGGACGAGGTCCTGGTCGCCGCCGGGCGCAGGCCGCGCACCGAGGACATCGGGCTCGGCGCCGTCGGCCTCACCGACGGCGCCTGGCTCGACGTCGACGACACCTGCCTCGTCCGGGGCGTGGCAGGCGAATGGCTGTACGCAGCCGGCGACCTCAACCACCGCGCCCTGCTCACGCACATGGGCAAGTACCAGGCGCGGGCGTGCGGCGCGGCGATCGCGGCACGCGCGCGCGGCCGCCAGGTGGGTGACCGGCCGTGGAGCCGGTACGTCGCGACGGCCGACCACCTCGCCGTCCCGCAGGTCGTCTTCACCCGGCCCGAGGTCGCCGCGGTGGGCCTGTCGTACCGGCAGGCACAGGACGCCGGCATGGACGCCCGTGCCGTCGACTTCCCGATCGGCAGCGTCGCCGGCGCGAGCCTGCACGCCGACGGCTACACCGGCCAGGCGCGCGTCGTCGTCGACGAGCGGCGGCACGTCGTGGTCGGGGCGACGTTCGCCGGCCCGGACGTCGCCGACCTGCTGCACGCGGCCACCGTCGCCGTCGTCGGCGAGGTACCGATCGAGCGGTTGTGGCACGCCGTGCCCGCGTACCCGACGATCAGCGAGGTGTGGCTTCGGCTGTTGGAGACGTACTCGACCTGAGCCCGCCGTCCGGGGTGGCGAGGTGCCCGACGTCGCCGACGCGCAACAGGTGCAGCGTCCCGTCGTTGTCGTGCAGCTCGGTGATGGACGTGTGCGCGAGAGTGATGATCGCCGCTCCGGCGGCGAGGTCGACGCCGAGCACCGCCTGCACGGCCGCGGCGATGAAGCCGCCGTGGCTCAGCGCCACGGTGGTCTCGCCGGGATGCGCGGCGAGCAGCCCGCGCACCATCCGGCCCGCCCGCTCGACGAGCGCCCGCCAGGTCTCGCCGCCGGGGGCGAGCGGCCGGTCGGCCTGCTCCTCGAGCCAGTCGAGCGCCGGTCCGTAGACCGCCTCGTACTCGGCGGCCGTCATGCCCTCGGCGGCGCCGGGATCGAGCTCACGGAGGTCCCGTTCGACGACCGCGTCGGCGATGCCGAGACGCTCGGTCAGCACCGCGCACGTCTCCCGTGCCCGCCGCACCGTGCTGGCGTACGCGACGTCGGGCACCGGCCCTGTCGTCGCGAACCGCTCGGCGAGCAGCGCGGCCTGCTCACGGCCGACGTCGGTCAGCCCGGTGCACACCTCGTTGGCGCCGACGAGCCGCGCGACGTTGGCGTGGGACTCGGCATGGCGGACGAGCAACAGGCGGGTGGTCACGTCCGCCACCCTATGCGGCGTCCCCGTCGAGGACGCGTTCCGACGCAGCGGTCGCCTCTTGTCGTCAGCCCCGACGTACGACGCGGCGTCCGGCGAGACCCGCGGCGACGCCGACCGCCGCGAGCATCAACCAGATGACCGCGAACAGGTGTGACCCCACCGGGCCCCGCGCGTGCGCCGCGGCGAAGACGGCACCGGCGAGTCCCACGCCGAGCACACCGCCGAGCGAGTCGGCGAGCTGGAGGTAGGACGAGTTCTTCCCCTGCTCCTCGGGCGCGGAGAGGTCGAGCAGCAGCACCGACGCGCTCGACATCGCCGCGCCCATGCCGATGCCGGCGACGAACCAGACGACGCCCACCGCCCACGTCGGCAGACCCACGACGACGACGGCGAGCAGGAGCGCGCCCGCGCCGACGAGAAGCGGCCCGACCGACACGAGCCGTCCGTGCCCCGCGTTCCCGCGGACCCTCGCCTGCACCCACGATCCCGTGCTCCAGCCCACCGCGCCCGTGGTGAGCGCGATGCCCGCGAACGCCGGCGGCACGTGGCGCAGGGTCACGAGCATCAGCGGGATGAACGTGTTGACGCCCATGAACGCGGTGTTCAGCATGCCGCGGGTGGCGATCAGCGCAGGCAGCCCACGGCGCAGGCGCATCGTCCCCGCGGGCAGCAGCGCGACCAGCGCGCCGGCCAGTGCCACGACGCCGACGACCGCGGCGGCGACACCGGCCGGCGTGCCCAACCGCCCGGCGCCCCACTGCAGCAGCGTCGCCGACACGGCGACCCCGGCACCGGCGAGCAGCCGCCTGGTCGGCAGCGGCGTCGGGCCGCCGCCGGACGTACGGCGCAACCCCGGCAGCAGCGCGAGCACCGCGGCCACGGCGATCGGCGGCACCGCGAGGAACACGACCCGCCAGCTCACCGCCTGGGTGAGCCAGCCGGAGACCGCCGGGCCGACGAGCGACGGCAGCACCCACGCGGCCGAGAACCAGCCGAAGATCTTCGGCCGTCGCTTCGCCGGGAACGCGTGACCGACGAGCACGTACAGCGACACCGTCACCAGTCCCGCGCCGACGCCGCCGATGGCGCGGCCGACCGTGAACACCGCGAAGCCGGGCGCGGTCCCGCTCACGAGCAGCCCGCCGGTGAACGCCGCCAGGCCGGCCAGCAGCGGCAGCCGCGGCCCCGACCGGTCGTTCCAGTAGCCGCTCGCCGCCGTGGCGAACAGGCTCGTCGCGAGGAACGCCGAGAGGGCCAGACCGTACCCGCCGACCTCGTGCATCGCCCGCGCGACCGCCGGCAGTGCCGTGCCGACGGCCATCGCCTCGAACGCGATGAGCGTCACGAGGGTGAGCAGCCCGACGAGCACGCCGCGCAGCGCGCCGTCACCTGGAGCCGGCGCGGGTCCGCCGCCGACGTCGGCGGGCGTGGGTTCGACAGTCGCGGTCATGGCTCACAGCTTGCAAGCTCGACCACGCCCGAGGTCAACGCGTCATTGGTCCTAGGTCTCGGGTCGGACCGACCGCACCCGGTCCACGACGTGCCCGGCGTCCGGCACCGCGCGCTGCTGTCGGTGGAGGGTCGTAAGGTCGGCGCCATGACGACCAGCGTGCAGATCACCTTCGACAGCCCGAACCCGGCGCGCACCGCGAGGTTCTGGGCAGCAGTCCTCGGCTACGTCGTCCAGCCGCCACCGCCGGGGTTCGACAGCTGGCCGGCGGCGTTGCAGAGCTGGGGCGTACCCGAGGACCAGTGGGACTCCGCGTCCGCGCTCGTCGACCCGGACGGCGCGGGTCCGCGCGTCTTCATCCAGAAGGTGCCGGAACCGAAGACGGCGAAGAACCGCGTGCACCTCGACGTGAACGTCGGCGGCGGCCACGAGGTGCCGTTCGACGAGCGGAAGGCCACCGTGACCAAGGAGGTAGACCGCCTGGTCGGGCTCGGCGCCACCAGGCTGTACGAGAACGACCAGACGTACGGCTACTGCGTCGTCATGCAGGATCCTGACGGCAACGAGTTCTGCCTTCAGTAGCTACCGACGCCGCAGCCGGTAGAGCACGTGCGGGCGCAGCGGGTGGTCCGGGGTGAGCCCCGGGTGGTCGAAGTCGTCGGCCGGGTCGCGGGTCATGCCGAGGCGCTCCATCACCGCGCGCGACGCCCGGTTGGCGGTGGTCGTGAACGACACGATCTCGGCGAGACCC
>JAFMQP010000172.1 GCA_017354575.1 Acidothermales bacterium
CCTGGTGCGGAAGTGGTAGACGAGCGCGACGTCGGCCTCACCACGCCGCAGCGCCTCGACCGCCGGCGTCGGCTCCGCCTCGATGGCCCGTACGTCGACGTCGGGACGCCCCGTCATCGGCGGCAGCGCGCGCGGCAGCAGGCTCTGCCCGGCACTGGAGAACGTCGCGACGGCGAGCCGCCCGGCGCGTCCTTCCACCAGCTGCGAGAGCCGGCGCTCCGCCTCGGACAGCTGGCCGGCCACGGCGTCGGCCGCCTCGACGAGCAGCGCGCCGGCGGCCGTGAGCCGGACGCCGCGGGTGCTGCGGTCGACGACGGTGGTGCCGACGGAACGCTCCAGTGCGGCGACGTGCTGCGAGACCGCCGACGGCGTGAGGCGCAGCGACCGCGCGGCCCCGGCCAGGCTGCCGTGACGCGACACCTCACGCAGGATGCCGATCCGGTGCACGTCGATCACAGGCACGACCCTATGCCGTGCCCGGTACGCTCGCCCGATGACGAACCTCGAGGATCTCACGCCCACCGGTGAGCTGCGCGCCGCCATCAACCTGGGCAACCCGGTGCTCGCCGGGGGCACTCCTGCGGAACCGGCAGGCGTCACGGTCGACCTCGCCCGCGAGATCGCCGCGCGCCTGGGCGTCCCGGTGCGGTTCAGCTGCTTCGACGCGGCACGGAAGTCGTACCAGGCGATGGCTGCCGGGGACGCCGACATCTGCTTCCTCGCCGTCGAGCCGGCGCGCGAGGCCGACGTCGCCTTCACGCCGCCGTACGTCCTCATCGAAGGCGTCTTCGCCGTGCCCGTCGACTCCGCCCTGACGACGGTGGCCGACGTCGACCGTGACGGCGTGCGGATCGGCGTGAACCGCGGCTCGGCGTACGACCTGTTCCTCACCCGTACGCTGGCGCACGCGACCCTCGTGCGCGGGGACGAGGGCGTCGACGTGTTCCGCGAGCAGGGTCTGGAGGCGGCCGCCGGCATCCGGCAGCCGATGACGGCGTACGTCGCGGCGCACCCCGACGTCCGGCTCGTCGACGAGGCGTTCATGACGATCCGGCAGGCCGTCGGCACGCGCCGCGACCGCCGGCCCGCGACCGTCCGGTTCCTCGCCGCCACCGTGGAGGAGCTGAAGGCGAGCGGGTTCGTCGCCGACGCGCTGCGGCGCTCCGGCCAGTCGCCCACGCTCGTCGCCCCGGCGGCGTCGCTCGACAGTACCGCTTAACGCCTCTGTATCAACGCGGCACTACCACTGTCGGCCACCGGTGCGGATCATGTACGGGTGACCGCTCGTTCCTGGGGCCTGCTCGGCCTGCTCGCCGCCATCTGGGGTTCCTCGTACCTGTTCATCGCGCTCGGCCTCACCGACGTCAGCCCGGTGATGCTGGTGTTCCTGCGTGCGGCGCTCGCCGCGGCCGTGGTCGTCCCGCTGGGGCTGCGGCACAGGCACACGCTGCGCGGGCACTGGAAGGCGGTGCCGCTGCTCGCGCTCAGCCAGGTCGTCGCGCCGTTCCTGCTCATCAGTTTCGCCGAGCAGCGCATCCCGTCCAGCCTCGCCGGCGTGCTCGTGTCGAGCCAGCCGCTGTGGCTCGCGGTGCTCCTGCCGCTGCTCCGCGCCGGCCGGCCAGCCCTGGTCTCCGGGGTCGGCACGCTCGTCGGGTTCGGCGGCGTCGCACTGGTCACCGGGTACGACGGCGGGGGAGCCGTCGACCTGGCCGGCGTCGTGATGGTGCTCGGCGCGGGTCTCTCGTACGCGCTCGCGGCCTGGTGGGCGCGGCATGCGATGACCGGCGTGCACCCGTTGGCGCAGACGGCGGCGATGCTGACCACGGCGAGCATCGTGCTCGCGCCGTTCGCGGCGTTCCAGCTGCCGAGCTCGATCGGCCTGGTGTCCGGCGGTGCGATCCTGGTCGTCGCGGTCGTCGGCACCGGCGGCGCGTTCGTCATCTTCACCTGGCTGGTCAAGAACGTCGGACCCGCGCGGGCGAGCCTGGTGTCGTACCTCGCGCCCGCGTTCGCCCTCGGCTACGGCGCCGTGCTGCTGCGCGAACCCGTCGGGTTGCTGAGCTTCGTCGGCCTGGCGCTGGTGCTCGCCGGTTCTTGGCTCAGCACGCGGACGACGCTGCGACCCCGGTGGCCGGTGCCGCGCCGGACCAGGGTCGTCGCGCTACAGCAGCCGGAGAGCTGCGCGGCCACCTCGTCGACGACCGAGCCCTGACCGGGACGGCTCAGGCGGAGCGTTCGGCGTCGCTGCCGAGGCGGGGGAACGGGTCGGTGGCGAAGACGACCTCGACGGGCACCTCGAAGTACCGCGCGATCCGCAGCGCGAGGTGCAGGCTCGGGCTGTACTCGCCGCGTTCCAGGTACCCGATCGTCTGGTAGTGGACGCCGATCGCGTCGGCGAGCTGCCGGCGGGAGATGCCGCGTTCGGCACGCAGCATCGCGATCCGGTTGTAGATGGCCTCGCCGCCGGAGCTCACCGCACCACCTGTCGCATCGCCCGCTCCCGCCGCGCCGCGACGCTGGAGCCGGACTCGCGGCGGGCCATCCGCCGCAGCACGACCGGCGCGACGACCATGCCGGCGACCGCCCACCCGCCGAGGACGCCGAGCGTCGCGAGGTGGCGCCAGGAGCCGCCGATCTCCACCGCCGAGAGCGCGCCGGGCAACAGCGCGGAGCGCATCCCGAGGCCGAGCCAGTACATCGGGAAGACCTGGCCGACCCACTGCAGCCACGCCGGGAACTGGCTCAACGGGTAGAAGATCCCCGACGTCGCGGTGAGGGCCATGATCGGCAGCATGACCAGGCCCATGTTGCGCGGCGTGGAGAACATCGACCCGATGACCGCGCCGAGCGGCATGGTGGCGAGCAGGCCGAGCACGACGACCCACACCAGCGTGAGCCACGAGCCGACGCCGGTGAGCGCCAGCCCGTGCACGAGGAAGACGCCGGGGACGACGACGAGCCCCGACGCGAGCAGCGCCATCGCCGACACCTGCGTCACCTTTCCGACGAGGTAGCCGATCATCCCGTCGGGTATCGCCTTCGCCCGCAGCAGCGTGCCGTCCTCCCGCTCGACCACGAGCTGCTGGGAGAGGTTCATCAGCCCGGCGAACGCGATGTTCATGCCGAGCACGCTCGGCAGCATGCTCGAACCGAGCGAGAACGTGGTGCCCGGCACGTGCGCACCGCTGGTGAAGAACATCGCGACGAGCACGCCGACGGCGGGGAACAGGTACGACCAGATGTCCTGGAAGCTGGTCAGCGTGTTGCGGAACTCGATCCGCCCGCGGGTGAGCCCGGCCCGGACGGCAACCACCGGCACGGTCATGCGTCCCCCCTGCGCTGCGCCTCGAACGCGTGCACTGCGGCGTCGTGACGGCCCGCCTCGAACTCGTGCACGAGGGCCATGTAGGTGTCCTCGAGGCTCGCCCGGCGCACCTCGAGGTCGGCGACCGCCTCCCCGTACTGCCGGAACAGCTCGCGGACGTAGCCGGTCGCGTCGGCCGTGGAGTGCACGAACCGCTGCCCGTCGCGGCTCCACCGCACCTCGGCCTCGGTCGACATCAGCCGGGACAGCTGGTCGGCGGAGCCGTCGGCGACGATCCGGCCGCCCGCCAGGACGAGGATGCGGTCGGCGAGTTTCTCCGCCTCGTCGAGGTCGTGCGTCGTGAGCAGGATCGTCGTCTCGTCGAGGTCGGACAGCCGGTGCACGAGGTCGTGGAACTCGCGCCGCGCCTCCGGGTCGAAGCCCGCCGTGGGCTCGTCCAGGAAGAGCAGCTCCGGGCGGCCGACGATGCCGATCGCGACGTCGAGCCGGCGGCGCTGCCCGCCGGAGAGCTGGCCGGTGCGCTTCGCCGCGTGCGCGGACAGCCCGACGGCGTCGACCAGCTCGTCCACGTCCCACGGCCGCGGGATCCGTTCGGTGGCGTACGGCGCGTAGTACGAGCCGAGGTGGGCGAGCAGCTCACGCACGCGCCACCTGCCGTGGTCGCGCCAGGACTGCAGTACGACGCCTAGCCGCGCCCGCCACTGCTCGCCCCCGCGGGCGGGGTCGGCGCCGAGCACAGAGACGTCGCCGGCCGACCGCATCCGGAAGCCCTCGAGGATCTCGATCGTGGTCGTCTTGCCCGCGCCGTTGGGGCCGAGCAGTGCGATCACCTCGCCGCGCCGTGCCGCGAAGGTCACCCCGGCGAGCACGTCGGTGGCCCCGTACCGCATCCGCAGGTCCCGGATGTCGAGCACCGCGTCGTCGGTCCCGACCGCCCGGGCCGGCACCCTGGGCTCGCTCATCACCGTCACAGGAACCTCCCCCGTCCGACGTCTACTAGTGCTGATAGTACATGTACTACGGCTCGTTTGGCTCGTGGTCGCGATACGGTCGGGTCGTGTTCGAGAGCGCGGAGTTCGCGGCCGGGTTCACCGGCGGCATCGAGGGACCGTGCTGCGACCCCGACGGCGTCCTGTACGCGGTGAACTACGGGCGCGAGGGCACCGTCGGGCGCGTGCTCCCGGACGGCACCGCGGACGTGTTCGTCGAGCTGCCGGAGGGCAGCGTCGGCAACGGCATCGTGCTGGACGCCGACGGCACCCTGCTGGTGGCCGACCACACCGCGCACCAGCTGCTGCGGCTCGACCGCGACGACCGGTCGGTGACCGTCGTCGCGACCGAGCCGCGGATGCACCAGCCGAACGACATCGCCATCGGCCCGGACCGGCGCGTGTACGCGAGTGACCCCGACTGGGCGAACGACGCCGGGCAGCTGTGGCGGGTCGACCAGGACGGCTCGACCACGCTGCTCGAGACGGGCATGGGCACGACCAACGGGATCGAGGTGTCGCCCGACGGCCGGCGGCTGTACGTGAACGAGTCCGTCCAGCGTGACGTGTGGTGCTACGACCTGCACGACGACGGCTCGGTCTCGGGCAAGCGGCCGCTGGTCTCGTTCCCCGACTTCGCGATGGACGGGATGCGTTGCGACGTCGAGGGCAACGTGTGGATCGCACGGTGGGGGAAGGGTACGGTCGTCCGCGTCACGCCGGACGGCGTCGTCGACCACGAGGTGCGGTTGCTCACCGGCAGCCACTGCACCAACGTCGCGTTCGGCGGCACGGACGGCTGCACGGTGCACGTCACCGTCGCCGACCGTGGGACCGTCGAGACGTTCCGCGTGGACGTGCCGGGCCGCGCGTTCACCCTGTGGTCGCGCTGGAGAGGGAAGCCATGGCGACCGAGTACGTGACGGAGACCGTCTTCACCTGGGGTGCGCCGCCGGTCAAGTTCGGAGTCGGCGCGATCGACGAGACCGGCTACGACTGTGCGCAGCTCGGCATGCGGCGGGTGCTTGTCGTGACCGACGAAGGCGTTGCGGCGACAGGGATCCCCGGACGCGTGGCGCAGTCCCTCGAAGCCGCGGGGCTGGCGTCGACGACCTACGACGGGGTGCGCTGCGAGCCCACCGACGAGAGCTTCGGTGCCGCGGTCGAGTTCGCGCGCGGCGGTGCGTGGGACGGCTTCGTCGCGGTTGGCGGCAGGTCGTCCATCGACACCGCCAAGACGATGAACCTGCTCACGTCCAACGACGGTGAGCTGATGGACTACGTGAACAAGCCGATCGGCGGCGGCCGCGCGCCGAGCAACCCGTTGCGGCCACTCGTCGCGGTGCCGACCACCGCCGGTACGGGCTCGGAGTCGACCGCGGTGTCGATCATGGACATCGTCGGGCTGCGGGTGAAGTCGGGGATCAGCCACCCGAGGCTGCGCCCGTTGCTCGCGATCGTCGACCCCGCGACGACGCTGTCGCTGCCGCCGCACGTCACCGCCGCGTGCGGGATGGACGTGCTCTGCCACGCGCTGGAGTCGTACACCGCGCGGCCGTACCGCGCGTACGCGCGCCGCGCGCCGGAGCAGCGCGCGGCGTACGTCGGCTCGAACCCGGTGTCGGACGCGTTCGTCGAGAAGGCGGTGCCTCTGGTGGCGCGGTCACTGCGGCGCGCCGTTCTCTCCGGCGACGACCTCGACGCGCGTTCGGGCATCATGCTCGCGGCGTTGTTCGCCGGCATGGGTTTCGGCAACGCGGGTGTGCACGTCCCGCACGCCTGCGCGTACCCGGTCGCAGGGCGGGTCGGCACGTACCGGCCGCCGGACTACCCGCGGGACGAGCCGATGGTGCCGCACGGCGAGTCGGTGTCGCTCACCGCGCCGGCCGCGTTCCGGTTCACCTTCCCCTGCGACCCGGAGCGGCACGTGCGTGCGGCGGGCTGGCTCGACCCCGCGGGCGTGGACACCGGCGACGCGGTCGACCGGCTCCCGCGGGCGCTGGTGTCGCTCATGCGCGACACCGGCATCGCGAGCGGGCTCGCAGCGGTCGGTTACGGCGCGGGCGACGTCCCGGCGCTCGTCGACGGCACGATGAAGCAGCAGCGGCTGCTGTCCATGGCGCCCCGCGACGTCACCGCTGAGGACGTGGCAGGCATCCTGGAGGCGTCCATGGCCAACTGGTAGCCACCCCCACTTCCCACGACGAACCCCGGCCTCCCACGAGCTGCAGATCGTGTGAAGCCCTGGTTGATCATGAGAACATGATCAACCGGTATCCGGCCGGCGGTCACAGGCCGCGCTGGATGGCGGCGAGGGTGTGGCTGATCTCGCGGGTGGCGGGGTAGAGCTCCCGGTACAGCGCGTACAGCCGGTCGTAGGCCTCCGCCGCGGCCGGGTCGGGTTCGACGGTCGTCTCCACCGGGTTCCACTTGTCCGTCTCCGCCTCGGTGACGACGCCGCTGCCGATGCCGGCGAGCAGCGCGTCGCCGTACGCCGCGCCCACGGTGTTGCGGGGCAGCTCCTGCGGCTGCTGCGTGACGTCGGAGACGATCTGCGTCCACAGCCCGCCCCTGGTGCCGCCGCCGACGGCGACAAGACGGGCGGCGTGCCCGCCGGCCTCCGCCATCGCCTCGAGGTTGTGCCGGACGCCGAACGCCGTCGCCTCCAGCGCCGCGCGGTACAGGTGCTCGCGGTGGTGCCGCAGGGTCAGTCCCGCGACCAGGCCGCGCGCGTCGGCGTCGAACAGGGGAGTGCGCTCGCCGGCGAAGTACGGCAGCATGACGAGACCCTCGGCGCCGGGGCCCACTGCGCGCGCCTCCTCGACGAGGTTCTCGAACGACGTGCCGGTGACGCGCCTGAGCCAGTCGGTGACGGCGCCGGACGTGGCCATGCCGGCCGCCAGGTTGTACGTGTCCGGCATCGCGCCGACGGTGCCCCACAACGTCGGCCAGGTACGCAGTTCCTCGACGATCTCGATCAAGAACATCGTGGTGCCGTACATCAGCATCACGTCGCCCGGCTGCTTGACGCCGACGCTCACCGACTCCGTCCAAGCGTCGATCCCGCCCGCCACCACAGGAATGCCCGCGGTCAGGCCGGTCGCCTCGGCCGCCTCGGGAGTCACCGACCCGACCACCTCGCCCGACCAGGCGAGGTCGGGCAGCCGGAGTCCCGGCGCGATGTCCTCGGCCCACTCGTCGATCCACGCCTTCGCGCGCGGGTCGTAGATCGGGTTGCACTGGCTCGCCGACGAGTGGTCGAGGACGTACGCGCCGGTGAGCCGGTTGGTGAGGAACGAGCTGGACATGTGCACGGACTTCGTCCGCGCCCACACATCGGGTTCCTCGTCGCGGAGCCACTGGATCTTCGGTCCGACGGCCTGCGAGGTGAGGACAGAGCCGCAGCGTTCCCTGATCGCGTCCTCGCCGTACCGCGCGTGCAGCGCGTCGATCTGGGCGGACGCGCGGGTGTCGACGCCGTACAGGATCGCCGGACGCAGCGGCGTGCCGGTCGCGTCGCACGGCAGCAGACACGGCCCGATGCCGCTCGTGCCGACGGCGACGACGCGGTCGTCCGGGCGCTGCGCGAGCAGCCGCCGGGTGAGCGTGACCAGCTCGCCCCACCAGATCCGGTCGGCGTCGTGCTCGGCCCAGCCGGGTCGCGGCGTCGACATCTCGTGCTGCTGCACCACGGTCGCCGCGACCGTCCCGTCCAGCCGTACGAGCAGTCCCTTGCTGCTGAGCGTGCCGATGTCCACGCCGAGGATGACGTCAGCCATTCACGCGACCCTTCCAGCATTGCCGTCGCCCCGGTCCCACCATGAT
>JAFMQP010000173.1 GCA_017354575.1 Acidothermales bacterium
CCGCCCACGCCGATCGCGTTGCCGTCCGGGTCGCGGTACACGGCCTTGCGTACGCCGTTCTCGTACGTCTCCCGTGCCTGCGGACGGATGCCGCGCCGGGCGACGGCGTCGACGAAGCCGTGGAAGTCGCCGACGAACAAGGTGACCTCGCCGTGCCCGGCGTGCTCGGGTTGCAGCCTGACGTACACGTGCCGGTGCTCCGCCACCGTCCAGACGCGCTCGGTGTCGTTCGGCTCGAACGACTCGACGTCGCCGAAGAACCGGTCGAACCAGTCGACGGCCCGCTGGAGGTCAGCGACCGAGAAACCGGCGAACAGGTCGACGTCCATGCCCCTCCTCACTGACGACGCAGCGTGGATGCCCTCGAACGAGAGAGGCCAACGATGGTAGACGTTGGTCGACGTCCTCGCCCCCGAGGAGGTGCCATGCGACTTCAGCGCCGGCGAACGAACCGGTTCACCTCGTGGTCGTCGGCCGCCAGGTACAGGGCGGCACTCCTCGGCTGCGTCGTGCTGATACTCGCGCCCGCGGCCGCCGCGAACGCGGCCGACGCGGGTTGCGGCGGCCACCGGGCGGTTGTGCCGGGAGCGGACCGCGTCGAGTCGGCCTGCCTGTCCGACCTGACCACGGCGGGAACCGTCGCCAGCGGTCACACCGATCCCTCCGACTGGGCGGGCCTGCAGGCGCTGGGCACCGAGAATCCCAGCGGTGTCCCGGGCGTCCAGGTCGACGGCTACTTCCCGACGACTCGACCACCAACACCGAGCACGGCTGGAACCACGACGCCCAGTTCGTGATCCGCCTGCCAGAGCGGTGGAACGGGGGGCTGGTCGTCGGCGGGACACCGGGCAACCGTCGGCAGTACTCCCTCGACCGGGCCGTCTCCGACTGGGTGCTCGGGCACGGGTACGCCTTCGCGGCCACGGACAAGGGGAACACGGGGAGCGGGTTCTACGAGGACGGCACCGGGCCGGGCGACGCGGTCGTGGAGTGGAACGACCGCGTCACCCAGCTCACCCGCGCGGCCAGGGCGGCGGTGACGACGTACTACGGGCGTCGACCGGCGCGTACGTTGATGACGGGCCTGTCCAACGGCGGATACCTCGTCCGCTGGCAGCTCGAGAACCATCCGGAGCTCTACGACGGGGGAGTCGACTGGGAGGGCACGCTGTGGCGGCCGGACGGCCCCAACCTCTTCACCTACCTGCCGGTCGCGCTGCGCGAGTACCCCTTGTACGCCGCCACCGGCGACACCGAGGCGCACGCGGCGATGCTGCGGGCGGGGCTCGCCGCCGGCTCCGAGTTCCTGTGGCCGTACCACTACGCCGTCTACTGGGGCCTGACCCAGCGGATCTACCGGGAGGAGTTCGACCCGGGCTACACCGGTGACGACGCCGACTACGACTACGCGTCCCGGCCCGAGGCGGTGCACGACGCGGTCGCGCGCGTCTCTCTCACGGGGAGGATCGGCAAGCCGCTGTTCACCGTGCACGGCACGTTGGACTCGCTGCTGCCGATCGCGACGGACTCCGACCTCTACGCGCGGATGGTGGACGAGCAGCACCGTGGCGCGATGTTCCGCTACTACCGGATCGGCGACGGCAACCACGTCGACGGGCTCTACGACACCTACCCGGACCGGTTGCGGCCGATCCTGCCGTGCTACCGCACAGCGTTCACGGCCATGGAAGGCTGGCTCGACCACCGCGCCGCACCGCCGCCGAGCACGACCGTGCCCCGTCCCGCGTCCGGCGACGTCGTGAACAGCTGCTCGCTGTCCGGGTGAGCGCCCGTTCAGGTGGAGGCGGCGTCTGGCCGCGCTCCTTGGCGAGTGCGAACGTGTCGCAGCCCTGGCGCCGTAGCTCACCGAGCAGTATCGCGCGATACCTACGCCGCCGGGAGTACCCGAGGACACCCCCCACAGCCGACGCCGCGGGCCGTTCTGGTTCCGATGATGGAGACAACGGACGTCGAGTGGAACGGAGCAGGTCATGATCGCAGCGTGGACGGCACCCGCCGTGGTCCTCGCCTGGGGGCACGGTCCCTGGGGCGGCGGGCACTGGGGCGGTGGACCGTGGTTCCTCATCGGCCCGCTGTTCTGGATCGCCGCGATCGTGGCGGTGGCGCTCATCACCCGGCGCGCCGGGATGTGGGGGCCGCGCAGGGGTCGCCCGGGTGGCTGGAACTGGGCCGGCTGGGGCGGCGGGGGACCGTCACAGGGCACGTCGGGTGCGCCGCAGCGTCCGTCGGCCGAGGACATCCTCGCCGACCGGTTCGCCCGGGGCGAGATCGACGAGGCCGAGTACCAGGACCGTCTCTCGACGCTCCGCGCCTCGCGCTGAGGCCGTCGCCGGCACCGGCCGCGTGGCTAACGCTGGCGGTAGGTGAGGAAGAGGTAGGAGTCGTCCTCCAGCACCTGGGCCAGTTCCAGGCCGGCGGGCGGGGCGAGGGCGGGGCCGTCGGTGAGCCGCCTGCCGTCGCCGGAGACGACGGTGGGCGCAATCGTCAGGCACAGCTCGTCCACCAGCCGCCGCGCGAGGAACTGCGTGAGCAGCCTCGGCCCGCCCTCGCAGACCACCCGGCCCAGGCCGAGTGACGCCAACGCGCGCAGCGCCACGGCCGGGTCGACGGCGCCCGCGCCGGCGTCCACGACGTCGGCGGCCGCGGCGGCCGCGGCCCTGCGGTCGGCCGGACACCCGGCAGGGACGAGGAGCAGCGGCGGCGTCGGTGCCTCGGTGAACGGCGGTGCGCCGAGGTCGAGGTCCAGCAGCGCGGTGACGATCGCGAGCCGCGGATGCACCTCCCGCCCGGACGCCTCGCGCCACCGCTGCCACGACCCAGGGACCAGCGGGCCGCCGTAACCCTCGGCGCGGATGGTGCCCGCGCCGACCACGACGACGTCCGCGAGCGCCCGGAGCGTGAGCAGCACCTGCTGGTCCGGCGGCCCGGTGAGCGGCCCCACCCGTCCGTGGAAGGTCGCGGCGCCGTCCGCGCTCGTGACCATGTTGGCGCGCAGGTACGTCGCCTTGTCGAGCGCGTACGCGTCCGCGGCGTCGACGTCGGTGGTTGGTCCGGGCAGCAGCCTGCGCACGGTTCGCCTCTCTAAAACCACTGTATGCTCACTTTAGAGAACACGAGAGGTGCCAGCATGTCACTGGACGAGGCCGCACCGGCCGCGGACCATGTGCACGCACGCACCCTGCGCCTCGGCGGCAGGGTCTTCCGGCCCGGCGAGCCGGTGGTCATGGGCATCGTCAACCGGACACCGGACTCCTTCTACGACAACGGGCGCACCTACGCGTTCGACGCCGCACTCGACCGCGTCGACGAAGCCGTGGCGGAGGGCGCCGCGATCGTCGACGTCGGCGGCGTCCGCGCCGGCGAGGGTACCCACGTCACCGTCGCCGAGGAGGTGCGCCGCGTCGTGCCGCTGATCGAGGCCGTCCGCGAGCACCACCCCGACGTCGTCGTCTCCGTCGACACCTACCGCGCCGGTGTCGCCGACCCCGCCTGCCGCGCGGGCGCCGACCTCGTCAACGACGTGTGGGGAGGCTGGGACGCCGGCCTGGTGGACGTGGCCGCGCGATACGGCGCGGGCATCGTCTGCAGCCACACCGGTGGGCGCCTGCCGCGCGCGGCGCCCACGCCCGTGCGCTACGACGACGTGGTCGTGGACGTCCGCCGCACGGTCGTCGCGGCGGCCGAGCGGGCCGTCGCCGCCGGCGTACGCGCCGACGCCGTCGTCATCGACCCCGCCCACGACTTCGGCAAGGACACGCCGCAGTCGCTGGAGCTCACCCGCCGGCTGGACGAGCTCGTCGACACCGGCTGGCCCGTCCTGGTCGCGTTGTCCCGTAAGGACTTCGTCGGTGACGTCCTCGGCGTCGGCCCGGACGAGCGGCTCGAAGGCTCGCTCGCGGCCGCGGCGTTGTGCGCCTGGCACGGTGCGCGGATCGTCCGCGCGCACGACGTCCGTGCGACGGTGCGCGCCCTGCGCATGGTCGCCGCCGTCCTGGACGGTCGCGCGGAAGCATGACCACCGCCTTCCTGGGTAGCCGAGCGCCGAGCTTCCGAGAAGGGGAAAGGACATGCGGGGTGATACGACCATGGCACGTCCTGTGTGGAGCGGAACCCTCTCGTTCGGGTTGGTGAGTGTGCCGGTCGGCCTGTACTCGGGTACGACCGACAAGACGCCGCACTTCCACCAGTTCGAACGCGGTACCGCCGACCGCGTCAGGAACAAGCGGGTGAACGAGCGCACCGGCAAGGAGGTCGACTACGACGACGTCGTCAAGGGCGCCGAGGTGTCGGACGGCGACTACGTCATCGTCGACCCGGACGAGCTGGACGCGATCGCGCCCGGACGCTCCAAGCTGATGGAGATCAACGAGTTCGTCGACGCCGACGAGATCGACCCGAGCTACTACCGCCGCACCTACTACCTCGGTCCCAGCGGCGACGAGGCGGCGAAGCCGTACGGCCTGCTGCGCGACGCGATGGACGCCGCCGGCAAGGCGGCGATAGCGACGTTCGTCATGCGTAACAAGGAGTACCTTGCCGCGATCCGCCCGGACGGGCAGACCCTCGTGCTCGAGACGCTGTACTTCGAGGACGAGATGCGCGACCCCCGGAAGGAGATGCCGTCGCTGCCCGCCCGCGGGAAGTCCGCGAAGAAGGAGCGCGACGCCGCCGTCTCGCTGATCGAGTCGATGACCGAGAAGTGGCGGCCCGCCGACTTCGAGGACACCTACCGCGCCAAGGTCGACAAACTGATCAAGGACAAGCGCAAGGGCAAGGAGGTCGTCGCCGAGGGAGAGCCACCGGAGTCGACGAACGTCGTCGACCTGATGGCCGCGCTGGAGGCGAGCGTCGACCGCGCGAAGAAGGGCGGCGGCACGAAGTCGTCCGGTTCGAAGGGCTCGGGCGCGAAGAAGGCGTCCGCCAAGAAGTCGACCGCGAAGAAGTCGGACGCGAAGAAGCAGACGAACAGCGGCCGGACGTCGAGGAAGAAGGCGTCCTGAGCGCGCCTGCCGTCGTTTCACCACGGGGCCGCTGGGTAGCCGAGCCACCTGCACGACGACAGCGAGCGAGTGGAGACAACGATGGCCCAGAATGTCGCCGACTACCTGCTCGAACGCCTGCGCGCATGGGGCGTCGACCAGGTCTTCGGATATCCGGGTGACGGCATCAACGGGCTGCTCGCCGCGTGGGAGAAGGCCGACGACCGGCCGCGGTTCATCCAGTCGCGGCACGAGGAGCTCTCGGCGTTCGAGGCGGTCGGGTACGCGAAGTTCTCCGGTCGCGTGGGAGTGTGCGCGGCGACGTCCGGCCCGGGCGCCATCCACCTGCTGAACGGGCTGTACGACGCGAAGCTCGACCACGTCCCGGTCGTCGCCATCGTCGGCCAGACGAACCGCAGCGCGATGGGCGGCAGCTACCAGCAGGAGGTCGACCTCATCTCGCTGTTCAAGGACGTCGCGAGCGAGTACGTCCAGATGGTCACCGTTCCGGAGCAGCTGCCGAACGTGCTGGACCGGGCGATCCGCATCGCCGAGTCGCGCCGGACGGTGACCGCTCTCATCATCCCGAACGACGTGCAGGAGCTCGAGTACACCCCGCCGTCGCACGCGTTCAAGATGGTGCCCTCCAGCATGGGCATGTCGCACACGAACGCGTTGCCGGACAGCGAGGACCTGGGTCGCGCGGCCGACGTGCTGAACGCCGGCGAGCGCGTCGCGATCCTCGTCGGCCAGGGTGCGGCGGGCGCCGTCGACGAGGTCGAGGAGATCGCCGACGCCCTCGGCGCCGGTGTCGCGAAGGCCTTGCTTGGCAAGGACGTCCTGTCCGACGAGCTGCCGTACGTCACAGGCTCGATCGGGCTGCTCGGCACCCGGCCGAGTTACGAGCTGATGATGGAGTGCGACACGCTGCTCACCGTCGGTTCGAGCTTCCCCTACGGCCAGTTCCTGCCGGAGTTCGGCAAGGCGCGTGGCGTTCAGATCGACGTGGACCCGACGATGATCGGCATGCGGTACCCGTACGAGGTGAACCTCGTCGGCGACGCCAGGACGACCCTGCGCACGCTGCTGTCGCTGGTGGAACGCAAGGAGGACCGGTCCTGGCGGGAGAAGGTCGAGAAGAACGTCGCACGGTGGTGGGAGGTCATGGACCGCCGCGCCGCCGTGTCGGCCGACCCGATCAATCCGGAGTACGTCTTCCACGAGCTGTCGCCGTTGCTGCCCGACGACGCGATCGTGACGTCCGACTCGGGCTCGGCCGCGAACTGGTACGCGCGCCATCTGAGGATGCGCGGCCGGATGCGCGGCACGCTCTCCGGCACGCTCGCGACGATGTGCCCCGGCATGCCGTACGCCGTCGGCGCGAAGTTCGCGTACCCGGACCGTCCGGCGATCGCGCTCGTGGGCGACGGCGCGATGCAGATGAACGGTATCAACGAGCTGATCACCGCGGCGAAGTTCTACGACCGTTGGCAGGACAGGCGGTTGATCGTCGGCGTCCTCAACAACGGCGACCTGAACCAGGTGACGTGGGAGCTGCGCGCCATGGGCGGATCGCCGCAGTTCCTGCCGTCGCAACGGTTGCCGGACTTCCCGTACGCCGACTTCGCCAAGAGCATCGGCCTCGACGGCATGCGGATCGAGAAGCCCGACGGTGTCAGGGACGCATGGGAGCGGGCGTTGAGCTCGGACCGGCCGTTCGTCGCGGAGTTCGTGACCGACCCGAGCGTGCCGCCGGTCCCGCCGCACGCGACGTGGGACCAGATGGAGAAGGCGCTGGCGTCGATCGTGCGCGGGGACGCCGACCGTTGGGACGTCGTCAAGGAGGGCGTCAAGACCAAGGTGCAGGAGTTCCTGCCCGGCGACAAGAGCGGGTCGCGGTCGGACGACTGACATGACCGCCGAGCGGAGGACCGCCGGCCGCCGCGGCGTCGAGATCGGCAACGCCGGCAAGGTGTTGTTCGACGACGTCGGCGTGACCAAACGCGACCTCGCCGATTACTACCGCGAGGTCGCGCCGGCGCTGCTGCCGCATATTCGTGAGCATCCCCTTGCGGTGCAACGGTTCCCGGACGGCGTCGGTGCCGAGGGGTTCATCCAGAAGAAGGTGCCGGAGTCGGCGCCGGACTGGCTCGGTCGGGTGAGCGTGCCGCGGGAGCAGGGCGGCGAGGTGACTATGCCCGTCGTCGGCGACGCCGCGGGGCTGCTGTTCCTCGCGGACCAGGCGGCGGTGACGCTGCACCCGTTACTGTCACGGTCGGACCGGCTGCGCTGCCCGGACCGGCTGATCTTCGACCTCGACCCGCCGGACGGCGAGTTCGGCACCGTGCGGGATGGCGCGTCCGCGTTGCGCGACCTGCTCGAGCAGCTGCGGCTGCCGAGCTACGTGATGACGACGGGGTCGCGGGGTCTGCACGTGACCGTGCCGCTGGACCGGTCGGCCGACTTCGACGAGGTGCGTGCGCTGGGGCGCGGCGTCGCGGACGTGTTGGCGTCCCGGCACCCCGACGCGCTGACGACCGAGGTGCGCAAGGAGAAACGTCGCGGCCGCGTCTTCGTGGACATCCTGCGCAACGCCTATGCGCAGCACGCGGTGGCACCGTACTCGGTGCGTCCGCTGCCGGGTGCCCCGGTCGCGACGCCGCTGCGGTGGGACGAGGTCGACGGCGACCTGACGCCGCAACGCTGGCGTCTCCGCGACGTCCCGGAACGGCTGGCCGCCGACGGCGACCCCTGGCGCGGCATGTCCCGCCACGCCCACAGCACCCGCGCCGCCGCCGACCGCCTGGCCCGCCTCGCCGGGTGAACGCCGCCTAGCCGTCGAGCCCGAGCCACGACGCGTACCGTCCCAGTTCGTCGTTCGCGCGCCCGGCGGACGCGAGCGCCAGTACGACCTCGCGTGCCTGCGGGTGGTACCGAAGCTGTTCCGGCGCGACGCGGCGGCCACGCTGCAGCATGGTCAAGGCGGTGTCGCGGTTGCCGTGCATGAGGTGGGCGCGGGCCAGATCGAGGAAGTAATGCCCGTACCGCTCGGCGGGCACGGACAGGGCGTCGGCGGTATCGGCGAGTTCGAGCGCCCGGACGTCGTCGGCCAGCTCGACGGCGACGGCGACGCCGGTG
>JAFMQP010000020.1 GCA_017354575.1 Acidothermales bacterium
CAGGACTGCCGACCACCGTCGGCGAGCTGCGCGCGGCCGGACACGAGCCGCGCGGCGTCCGCACCGAGATCCGCGACAACCTGCTGGCCGCACTGCGCGCCGGACGCGACCCGTGGCCCGGCATCGTCGGCTTCGACGACACCGTGCTGCCGCGGCTCGAGCGCGCGCTCATCGCCGGGCACGACGTCGTCCTGCTCGGCGAGCGCGGCCAGGGCAAGACCCGGCTGCTGCGCAGCATCGTCGACCTGCTCGACGAGTGGACGCCGGTCATCGACGGTGCCGAGCTCGGCGAGCACCCGCTGCAGCCGATCACGCCCGCGTCCCGGCGGCGCGCGGCCGAGCTCGGCGACGGCCTGCCGGTGGCGTGGCGGCACCGGTCCGAGCGGTACGCCGAGAAGCTCGCCACGCCGGACACGTCCGTCGGCGACCTCGTCGGCGACGTCGACCCGGTGAAGGTGGCCGAGGGGCGCAGCCTCGGCGACCCGGAGACCATCCACTACGGGCTCGTCCCCCGGGCGCACCGCGGCATCGTCACCGTCAACGAGCTGCCGGACCTCGCCGAGCGCATCCAGGTGGCGCTGCTCAACGTGATGGAGGAGCGCGACATCCAGATCCGCGGCTACCTGCTGCGGCTGCCGCTGGACGTGCTGCTCGTGGCGTCCGCGAACCCCGAGGACTACACGAACCGCGGCCGCATCATCACCCCGCTCAAGGACCGGTTCGGCGCCGAGATCCGTACCCACTACCCGCCGGAGCTCACCGACGAGGTCGCGCTCGTGCGGCAGGAGGCCGACCTCGTCGCCGCCGTGCCCGGCCACCTGCTCGAGGTCTGCGCACGGTTCGCCCGCTACCTGCGCGAGACGCCCGAGGTCGACCAGCGTTCCGGGGTCTCGGCGCGGTTCGCCATCGCCGGCGCGGAGACGGTGGCCGCGGCGGCGTTGCGGCGTGCCGCGATCAGCGGTGAGGCCGAGCCGGTGGCGCGTCCCGTCGACCTCGAGGGCGTACCGCACGTGCTGCGCGGCAAGCTCGAGTTCGAGTCCGGCATCGAGTCGTCCGAGGAGGACGTCACCGACCTGCTCGTGCACCTGCTGCGACGTTCGGTCGCCGACGCCGCACGCGCGCGGCTCGCCGGGATCGACCTCACGCCGCTGGCCGAGACCGTGGGCGCGGGGCACCGCGTGATCACGGGCGCGGACGTCCCGGCGGAGCAGATCGTCGCGGCCGTCCCGGCGGCAGGCGTCGTGAGCGACGTGCTGCACCGGCTCGGCGTCGGCGAGGGCGACGCGCCCGGCCACGCGGCGTCCGCCATCGAGCTCGCGTGCGAGTCGCTCTACCTCGCCCAGCGGCTGGCGAAGGACGTCGACGACGAGGGCCGCTCGGTCTTCTCGTAGCGGCTGGGGACCCCCAGCGGATCAGGCGGAGCGCTCGGCGGCGGTGACGGCGGCGCCGACGATGCCGGCGGAGTTGTGCAGCTGCGCCGCGACGATGGGCGCGCGCAGGTGCAGCAGCGGCAGGAACTTCTCCGAACGCTTGCTGACGCCGCCGCCGACGACGATGAGGTCCGGCCAGAGCAGGTCCTCGATGCGGGCGAAGTAGGTCTGCAGCGCGTCGGCGTACTCCTCCCAGGAGAGGTCCTTCTCCTCCCTGTTCCGCGCAGCCGCGGTGAGCTCGGCGTCCTTGCCGTCGAGCTCGATGTGGCCAAGCTCGCTGTTCGGGATGAGCTTCCCGTCGTGCAGCAGCGCGCTGCCGATCCCGGTGCCGAGCGTCGCGACGAAGACCAGGCCGGTGGACCCGCGCGCGGCGCCGTACCTGGACTCCGCGACGCCGGCGGCGTCCGCGTCGTTGACGACGTGCACCTCGCGCCGCAGCGCGTTGCGGAACAGCGTGTCGGCGTCCGCGCCGATCCAGGACGAGTCGATGTTCGCGGCGGTGCGGACGACGCCGGCCTTGACGACCGCGGGCACGGTGATGCCGACCGGGCCGCTGCCCGCGTGCTTGCCGAAGTGCTCGACGACGTGCGCCACCGTCTTGGCGACGGCCGGCGGGGTGGAGGGCTGCGGGGTCTCGATGCGCATCCGGTCCTCGGCGAACTCGCCCTTGCCCAGGTCGACGGGCGCGCCCTTCACGCCGCTGCCGCCGATGTCCACGCCGAAGCCCACACTCATCCGCCGCCTCCTCGTCCGTGCGTTCGCAGCCTATGACAGAGGGGACGGTCAGAGCAGCCGGACGAGCAGCACGACGACGAGCGCGGCCATCACGAGCAGCGCGCCCCCGCCGGCGAGGGCGACGACGAGACCGAAGCGCACCCCGGTGCCGTGCCGTTCTCTCCAGCCGAGCTGCTGCGCCGCAGTGGCCACGAGGCGGCCGGCCGCGACGTCCTCGGGCGGGCGGTAGGTGACGGCGTAGCTCCTCGCGGCCTCGTCGGCGACCTGCACCCGACAGGCGACGACGTCCTCGTCGCGCAGCACCTCGAAGCCGGTGCGGGTGGGGCGGACGCGATAGGGCGTGCCGGCGGCGTTGGTCTGAACGCGGGCGAGGAACTCGCCCGCGTGGCCGGTGGGTACCTGCTCGAACGTCACGCCTGCCATCCGTCGATCGTCAAGGTCCGGTCATGTCAGCGTAGCCGCACCACCAAGTGACCGGACGACTAGGATCAGGCGGCTACGGGATCAACACCGACTACGGTGGCCACGGCGTCGGCAAGGCGATGCACGAGTCGCCGTCGGTGCCCAACGACGGCGTCGCCGGGCGCGGGCTGCCGCTGTGAGGGCCTGGTCATCGCGATCGAGCCGTGGTTCCTCGCCGGCGGCGACGACGGGTACTACGTCGACGCGGAAGGCTGGACGCTGCGCAGCACCGACGGCAGCCGCGCCGCCCACGTCGAGCACACCGTCGCAGTGACGGCGGACGGCCCCCGCGTCCTCACCGCCCGCCGCAGCTGAGCGGCGGCCGGCGCACGGCGCACGCCCTGACAGGGGCTGGGTTGATCATGTTCTCATGATCAACCAGGGCTGCACACGATCTGCAGGACGTGGGAAGCCCGGGTTCGCCATGTGAAGTGCCGGCCGCGCCGTGTGGAGTCCGGCCGCGCCATGTGGAGTCAGCGGCGCGGGCGTTCGCGGACGACGTCTCTCGGGTCCTTGTCCTCGCGCAGGCCGAGGAACCTGGGGTGGCGCAGCATCCCGTCGGTCGTCCACTCGGTGAAGCCGATCTGCGCGACCAGCTCGGGCTCGACCCAGTGCACGCCGCGCTGGTGCTTACGGACGCCGGCGAACGCGGGCTCGGCGCGCTCGAGGCCGTCGAGGCGCTCGCGCAGCCGGAGCAGAGTGGCGCGGTCGTAGCCGGTGCCGACCTTGCCCGCGTACCGGAACCGGCCGTCGGCATAGTGCCCGACGAGCAGGGCGCCGAGGCCGACGCGGCTGCCGGCGGGCTCTGTGAACCCGCCGACGACGAGCTCCTGCTCGTTGACGCACTTGAACTTCAGCCAGTCGCCCGACCGGCGTCCGGTGTACGGCGCGTCCGCGCGCTTGGCGATGAGGCCCTCCCAGCCCCGCCGGCACGCCTCGGCCAGGTAGCGCTCGCCGTGCTCGACCCGGTGGGTCGTGTACCGCAGCGGCTTGCCGAACGCGATCGCCTTGCGCAGCAACGCCTTCCGCTGCCGCAGCGGCAGCCGGTCGACGTCGTGGCCGGCGACGTGCAGCAGGTCGAAGACGTAGTAGAACACCGCGACGCCCGTCGCGCGGGCACGTTCGGGATCGGACACCTGCATGCGCTGCTGCAGCCGCGCGAAGCTCGTGCGGCCGGCCTCGAACGCGACCACCTCGCCGTCGAGCACGAACCGGTCGCACGACTGCGACTCCAGTGCCTCCACCACCTCCGGGTAGTGGCCGTCCAGCGTCTTGTCGTTGCGGGACACCAGCCGCACGCTCGCCCCGTCACGCACGGCGAGGACGCGCTCGCCGTCGAGCTTGCGCTCGTAGACCCAGTCGGGGTCGGAGAAGTAGTCGTCGGTCAGCACGGCAAGCATGAACGGCATCGGCCGCGGCCGCCCCGCCCGCACACCGGCACGCAACGCCGCCGGCAGCGCCTCGACCGGGTCCGCGCTCACCCGTCGTCCCCGGCGACTTCGTCGAGGGTACGGCCGCTCCGCACGGACTCCGGCTGCGTCCGCACCGGTGTCCGGCGCGCGTCGGCACCGTCGTCCCTGGCCTTGACGAGCAACCAGGACTCGCTCTTGCCGGTGCGGAACCTGGTGAGGGCGTAGCCGCCGGTGAGTTTCTCCCCGTGCAGCGCGAACGTCACGTGGCCGCGGTGGAGCCCGTCCGCCATCGGCACCGGCTCGCCGTGCCGCGCGGTGGTGTTCTCGTACGTCCCCGCGTCCCACACGAGCACGGTGCCCGCGCCGTACTCGCCCTCGGGTATCACGCCCTCGAACGTCCCGTACTCGAGCGGATGGTCCTCCGTGGGCACCGCGAGCCGCTTCTCGCGCGGGTCGGTGGACGGCCCCTTCGGCACCGACCACGACTTCAGCACGCCGTCCACCTCGAGGCGGAAGTCGTAGTGGTCGGTGGACGCGTCGTGGTGCTGGATCACGAACCGCGCCCCGGCCGTCGACCCACGCCGCCCGCGGGGCTCGCGGGTCTTCGCGAAGTCCCGCTTGCCGCGGTACTTCTTCAGGTCGTCCTCGGCCATGCGGCTGACCTACCCGGACGCGGACCGCCCATGCCTCGCCGGTGCTACGACACCGTGAGGACGACCTTGCCCGTGGCCTGCCGCTGCCGAAGGGCGTCGACGGCTTCGACGGTCTCGGCCCAGTCGCGTACCACGCCGAGCTTCGGGTCGAGGCGGCCGGCCGAGATCATCTCGGCGAGCACGGCGAGGTCGTCGCCGAACGTCTCCTCGCCGGTGGCGTAGACGAAGAACCCGACGAGCCGAGCCAGCGGCGCCGACCCGAAGTCGAAGAACGCCAGCTCCGACTCGGGCTCACCGCCCGCGACGCCGTACGCGACGACTGTGCCGCCCGGGGCCAGCCGGTGGACCACGTCGGTGAGCACGCCGCCGCCGACGCCGTCGAGCGCGACGTCGAACGGGCCGGTCTGCTCGTCGACGGCGGTGACGACCTCGGCGGCGCCCAGCGCCTCGACCTCGGCGACCCGGTGCGGCCCGCTCACCAGCGCCGTCACCCGCGCCCCGGCCGCGGCGGCCAGCTGGACGGCGAACGAGCCGACGCCGCCGCTCGCCCCCGTCACGAGCACCCGCCGGCCGAGCAGCGACCCGCCCACCCGCAACGCGCGCAGCGCCGTGAGGCCCGCGACCGGAAGCGACGCCGCCTGCGCGAACGACACGTCGTCCGGGATCGCCGCGACCCGGTGGGTGGGGACGGCGACCCGCTCCGACCACGCACCCTGGTCCGCCCCGCCGACGACGCGGGTGCCCTCCGCAGGACCGGTGCCGTCGGCGGCGGCGCGCACGACGACGCCCGCGACGTCCTGTCCCGGCGTCCACCCGTCCGCGCGGTCGGCGAGCAGGTTCAGCTCACCGCGGTTGACGGCGTACGCCCCGACGCCGACGACGACGTCGTGGTCGCCCGGCTCGGGTTCCGGCAGCTCCCTGCGCACGAGGCCGTGCGGCGTCGACGGATCCGTGATGTGTCCCAGCACTCTCCACACTCCTCGTCGTCTGCATGAACGCGACCGACACGGGAAGACGACCGTGATCACTCCCGACGATGTCACAGGAGGATACGTGCCGACCACCCGAGTGATTCCCGAACAGCACGAAGCGATTCTCGCCGCCCCCAGCTTCGGGCACGTGGCCACGATCGGGCCGGACGGCGAACCCCAGTCCAGCCCGGTGTGGCTCGACTGGGACGGCGAGTACGTGCGGTTCAGCCAGACGACGAACCGGCAGAAGCTGCGCAACCTGCGGGCCACGCCGCGGGTCGCGATCTCGGCCACGGACCCGGACGACCCGTACCACTACGTCGAGGTGCGCGGCGTCGTCGACGCGATCGAGGACGACGACGACTACGCGTTCATCAACGCGATGGCGAAGAAGTACCTCGACCGCGACACCTACCCGTGGCTGCAGCCCGGCGAGGAACGCGTCATCGTCGTCGTCGAGCCGAGGCACTTCACCTCGCAGGGCGGCGAGTAGCAGGACGGCTCAGCTGACGTCGAACGCCAGCTCGCCGTCCCGCGTCGTCACCGTGACGTGCTGGCCCGGGGCGACCGCGCCGGAGAGCAGCATCGACGACAGCCGGTTGTCGACCTCCCGCTGCACCGTCCTGCGGATCGGGCGGGCGCCGAACTCGGGCTGGTAGCCCCGGTCGGCGATCCACGCGACCGCGGCGTCGGTGAACTCCACGCCGATGTCCTGGCCGTGCAGCCTGCGCTCGGTGTCCTCGAGGATGAGGCCGGTGATCTCCCGCAGCTGCGCGGGCTCGAGCCGGCGGAACACGATGACCTCGTCGACCCGGTTGAGGAACTCGGGCCGGAACGTCTCGCGCAGCCGCGGGCGCAGCCGTTCCTCGAGTGTGCGCGCGGACGCGTCGGGCTGCTCGGTGACGAACCCGACGGTGCCGCCGCTGCCCGCTATCAGGTCGGAGCCGACGTTGCTCGTCATGACGAGCACGGTGTTCCTGAAGTCGACCGTCCGGCCCTGGCCGTCGGTCAGCCGGCCGTCGTCGAGCACCTGCAACAGCAGGTTGAACACGTCCTGGTGCGCCTTCTCGATCTCGTCGAGCAGCACCACCGAGTACGGACGCCGCCGCACGGCCTCGGTCAGCTCGCCGGACTCGCCGTAGCCGACGTACCCCGGGGGCGCTCCGACCAGCCTGCTGACGGTGTGCCGCTCCTGGAACTCGCTCATGTCGACGCGCACCATCCGGTCGTCCGAGCCGAACAGCGCCTCGGCCAACGCCTTCGCCAGCTCCGTCTTGCCGACGCCGGTGGGCCCGAGGAACAGGAAGCTGCCGACCGGCCGGTCCGGGTCGCCGAGCCCGGAACGGGACCGCCGCACGGCCTCGGCGATCGCGGCGACGGCGTCGTCCTGGCCGACGACCCGGCGGTGCAGTTGCTCCTCCAGGTTCAGCAGCCGCTCCTTCTCCTCCTGGGTGAGCTGGCTGACCGGGATGCCGGTGGACCGCGACACGATCTCCGCGACGTCCTGGACGTGCACCTCGGCGGTGGTGGGCTCCCGCTGCCGCCGCGCCTGCTCGATCCGCGTCCGCACCTCGGCGATCTGGTCGCGCAGCTCGGACGCCCGCTCGTACTGCTCGTCCGCCACGGCCTGGTCCTTGTTGCGCGTCAGCTCGTCCAGCCGTCCCTCCAGCTCGCGCAGGTCGGTGGACGGCACCCGGGTACGCAGCCGCACCCGCGCGCCCGCCTGGTCGATCAGGTCGATCGCCTTGTCGGGCAGAAACCGGTCGCTGACGTAGCGGTCGGACAGCTCGGCGGCCGCGACGAGCGCCTCGTCGGTGAAACGCACCTGGTGGTGCGCCTCGTACCTGTCCCGCAGCGTGCGCAGGATCTCGACCGTGTCCTCGACGCTCGGTTCGGGCACGAGGATCGGCTGGAACCTGCGGTTCAGCGCGGCGTCCTTCTCGATGCTCTGCCGGTACTCGTCCAGCGTGGTGGCGCCGATGACGTGCAGCTCCCCGCGGGCCAGCGCCGGCTTCAGCATGTTGCCGACGTCCATCGTGCCCTCGGTGCCCGTCGAGCCCGCGCCCACCATCATGTGCAGCTCGTCGATGAACACGATCAGCTCGTCCGCGTGGCCGCGGATCTCGTCGATGACGTTCTTCGCGCGTTCCTCGAAGTCGCCGCGGTAACGGGTGCCCGCGACCATGCCGGACAGGTCCAGCTGCACCACCCGCCGGTTCGCCAGCGTGTCGGGGACGTCGCCTTCGACGATGCGTTGCGCGATGCCCTCGACGATGGCCGTCTTCCCGACACCCGCCTCGCCGATCAGCACCGGGTTGTTCTTGGTCCGCCGGGACAGCACCTCGACGGTCTGCTCGATCTCGTCGCCGCGGCCGACGACGGGGTCGAGCTTGCCGTCGCGCGCCATCGCGGTGACGTCGGTGCCGAACTGGTCGAGCGTCGGCGTGTCGCTGCGGTTCGCGGTGCCGCGGGATGCCGGTGCCTGCCCGCGCGCCGCGGCCTGCTGCAACGCCTCCGGCGTGATCCGCGACTCGGCGAGCACCTGCCCGGCGAGCGTCTCCGGGTTCGCGGCGAGCGCCAGCAGCAGGTGCTCGGGCCCGATGTACGTCGACCCGAGCGACCGCGAGATCTGGTGCGCGTCCAGCAGGACGCGCTTGCCCGTCGGGCTCAGGGTGGACGGCGGCACGTCGCTTCGCTCCGTCTTGTGCACCCGCCGGTCCAGCTCGCCGGCCAGCTCCTCGGGCGCGGCGCCGGCGCGCGCGAGCAGCTCCCGCGTCGGCTCGACCTGCGTCGCGCCCCACAGCAGGTGCTCGCTGCCGACCTCGCGCGCGCCCCACTCGGTCGCCCGCTGGACGGCAGCGGCGACGAGCTGACGGGCGCGGTCGCTCAGCAGCGCGCCGATGTCGACGCGACGCCCGGGACGCGGGCCGCCCGGGCCGAAGAAGCGGGCGAAGAACTCGTCGAACGGGCTGGGGCCGAAGTCGCCGGGTCCCATGTAGCTGGCCATCTTTCTCCCTTCGGCAGCGTCACCGCTGCTGGCAGTTCGGGCACCAGACGCTGGTGCGACCGGCCACGCGCGTCCGGCGGAGCCGCGTCCCGCAGCGCGGGCAGGCGGCGCGTGTGTCGTCCCGGTGACCGGTGAGCCACGACGGGCGGCCCGGTACGTAGCCGGCGCGCGAGGACTGCCGGAGCACCGTGCGCATCGCCTGGTGGACGCCGCCGACGGCGGCGTCGGACAGCTCGTCGGACCGCGCCGACGGGTGCACCCGGGCCCGCCAGAGCGTCTCGTCGACGGTCAGGTTGCCGAGACCCGCGACGACGGTCTGGTCCATGAGCCGCGACTTCACGGCGGCCCGCGAACCGTGCAGCAGCTCGCCGAGCTCCGGCCGCGCGACGCCGGCGGCGTCCGGGCCCAGCTCGGCGAACAGCGCGTCCAGCTCGTCGTCACCCGACAACAACCGGATCCCCTGCAGCTTGCGCATGTCGCGGAACCGCAGCTCACCGCGGTCGGTCGCGAGCACGACGCGGTCGAACCGGTGCCGGGGCTCGCCGCCGGCGCACCACTGCAGCCCGCCTGTCATCCCGAAGTGGAACGCCACGACCGGCTCGTCCGCGCGGTGCCTACGCCCGTCCGTACGCAGCGGGACGGCGAGCCACTTGCCGTGCCGCCGCGGGGTGCCGAGCACCCGACCGCGTACGCCGCGGCGGAACCGGTCGGCCGTGACGCCGTTCAGCACGCCGGCGTCCAGCACCTCGACCCGCCGGACCCGACCGCCCGCGGCTCGGGCCGCGACACGGCGGAAGCCCTCGACGTCAGGTAGTTCCGGCATGCCACTCGCCTACCCGAGCGGCGGCCGGGGTAACGCCACCGGCCGCCGTCGAGTCGCGGTCAGTGGCGGCGCCAGACGACGGGGGCGCCCTCCGAGAAGGTGTCACCGTTGTAGGCGTGGCCGAGCACCTCGCCACCGTCGCTGACCGCCGAGGCACCGACGTCCGTGTAGCCAGGTGGGGTCGGCAGTGTGCCGAGAGGTGTCGTCTCCTGCCAGAGCGCGGGCGGACCCAGGCTCGTCAAGGGACGCGGCAGCTGGCCGAGGACCAGCCCGGTGGCGTTGACGTCGGCGGCCACCGTGCTGCCGGGCACCATGACCGGGTCGTCGGGCCGCCGCCACAGCACACCGGTGTTGCCGTTGCCCGTGGCGAGCAGCCCGACCACCCGGCCGTTGCTGATCGCCTGCGGGTACACCGCGTCGCCGAAGGCGTAGTCGGGCGGGTTCGCCAGCGGCGTCTTGACGCCGTCCCGCCAGACGTAGCTGCCGATGGCGGCGGTCGTGCCGAACAGGATCGTCCCGTCGTCGTCCAGGTCCTGGACGATCTCACCCTGCCCCGACGGCGGGAACACGGTGGCGGGCCCGCCACCGCCCGGCCACAGCACGCCGGTCGTGTTGAAGTCGTCGTCGTCGTCCACGAGGCCGAGCACGTCGCCCCTGTCGTTGATCGCCTTGACGATCACGTAGCCGGGCAGGTCGTCGGGCGCCTGCAACGCGTGGAAGCCGCCCCCGTCGAGCACGAAACCCTGTACACCGGACGGGCACCCGCTCGCCTCCCCCACGACGACGCCGGCGCTGTTCATGTCGACCACCTGCGCGTCGGTGCACCCGGCGGGCACGCCACGAACCCTCGGCTTACGGTGCCGCCAGGTCACCACGTCCATGGCGCCGCCGAGCCGCAGCGTACCGGCGTACGTGCCGTGGCCGTCGGTGCCGGCGACCGTGCCTGTCGCGTCCGGATGTCCGTGCGGCAGTCGCAACATGACCGGCCGCCAGGACGTGGTATGCGCGGCGGCGGCCACCGGTGCCGCGGTCGCGCCCGTACCGGCGACCGCCAGGGCGACCGCCAGCATCAGTCTGACTCTCATCGACCATTCCTCCCCTTGTCCCCGGCAGAGAGCGCGACGTGCCTTCCGGCGGTCCGGTTGTCGCGACGCGAGGCCGACGGCGCATCGGCCACGAGAGTTCATCTCGCACGACGATGGGGGCCAACGTTGCGACCCGCCCCGTTCACTTTCGCGCGGGCGGTGGGCGGACCGGCGCGACTGGCGGTCGCAACGACCGCGACGTAGCGTCGACAGGGTGACTCGTCGCGACCCGTCCCGCTTCGCCTACGGCCGCTGGCACGGCGGCCCCGACCCGCTCGCCCGGCCGACCAACCTGTCCGGCGCCCTCGACGCGCTGAGCCGCGACGTGCTCGAGGGCTCGTCGGTGCGGCAGGCGCTGCGTGAGCTGATGCGGCGCGGCATGCCCGGCGAACGCGGCCTCGACGACCTGATGCAGCGGGTCTGGCGGCGGCGTAGCGAGATCACCAGGGACAACCGGCTCGACGGCACGCTGCAGGAGGTCCGCAGGCTGCTCGACCGCGCCATGTCGGCCGAACGCGAGACGCTGCGCCGCGACGACTCCGACGACGCGCGGTTCCGGGAGATGCAGCTCGACGCCGTGCCGCCGTCGACGGCGCAGGCCGTCCGCGACCTCGCCGACTACGACTGGCGTTCCAGCGACGCGCGGGAGGCGTACGACGAGATCAAGCGCATGCTCGGGCAGGAGCTGCTCGAGTCCCGCTTCAAGGGCATCAAGCAGGCGATGCAGCAGGTGACGCCGCAGGACGTCGAGCGAATCCAGCGGATGCTGGCCGACCTCAACGACCTGCTCGCGTCGCACGCCGCGGACGACCCGCAGACGCAGCAGAAGTTCGAGCGGTTCATGGCCGAGCACGGGCAGTTCTTCCCGGAGAACCCGCGCGACGTCGAGGAGCTGATCGACGCGCTCGCGGCAAGGTCCGCGGCGGCGCAGCGGATGATGAACTCGCTGAGCCCGGAGCAGCGTGCCGAGCTGGCGCAGCTGTCGGCGCAGGCGTTCGGCGACCCACGGCTCGCGAACCAGCTCGCCGAGCTCGACGCGCGGCTGCGTGCAGCGCGTCCCGGCGAGGACTGGGAGTCCGCCGAGCAGTTCGACGGCGACAACCCGTTCGGCATGGGCCAGGGCACGCAGGCGATGCAGGACCTCGCCGACCTCGACGCCCTCACCGACGAGCTCGGCCAGATGTACCCGGGCGCGACGCTGGAGGACATCGACCTGGAACGGCTCACCGAGCACATCGGCGAGGACGCCGCCGTCGACGTGCAACGGTTGCGCGAACTGGAGCGCGAGCTCGCCGCGCGCGGACTGCTCGAACGTGCGGCGGACGGTTCACTGACGTTGGCGCCGAAGGCGTTGCGGCGACTGGGCGAAACGGCGTTCCGCGACCTCGTCACCGACCTCGCCGCGCGCCGCGGCGAGCACGACGACCCGACGGCGGGCGCGGCTGGCGAGACCACCGGGTCCACCCGGCCGTGGCAGTTCGGCGACGCGCAGCCGTTCGACACCACCACGAGCGTCCGCAACGCGGTGCTGCGCAACGCGGCCGAGGGCCGTCCGACCGCCGGCGGCGTCCGCCTCGGCGTCGAGGACCTCGAGGTGGTGGAGACCGAGCGCCGCACCAAGGCCGCGATCGCGCTGTGCGTCGACACGTCGTGGTCGATGGTCGCCGAGGGCCGCTGGGTGCCGATGAAGCGCACCGCACTCGCGTTGCACCACCTGGTGAGCACGCGGTTCCGGGGCGACGAGCTGGCGCTGATCGGGTTCGGCCGGTACGCGCAGCGGCTGTCGCTCGGCGAGCTGACCGGGCTGGACGGCGCGTACGAGCAGGGCACGAACCTGCACCACGCGCTGCTGCTGGCGGGGCGGCACCTGCGCCGGTTCCCGGGCGCGCAGCCGATCGTGCTCGTGGTCACCGACGGCGAGCCCACCGCGCACCTTGAGCCGGACGGCGAGGCGTTGTTCAACTATCCGCCACTGCCGATGACGCTGGGCCGCACGCTGCGCGTCGTCGACGACCTCGCCCGCATCGGCGCGTCGCTCACCGTCTTCCGGCTCGGCGACGAGCCGCGGCTGCACGCGTTCGTCGACGCCCTCGCCCGCCGCAGCGGCGGCCGCGTCGTCGCCCCCGACCTCGCCGGCCTCGGCCCCGCGGTGGTGAGCGACTATCTCAGGACGAGGCGCCGCCCCCGCGGCTGACGCCCCGTCCGCTGCGTGCCCGGCGGTCAGTTCGTCATCGCGTCGAGCATGCCGGGCTCGTACGAACCGCCCTTGTGGTGCACGGTCACGGCGAGCCGGTTGGCGGCGTTGACCAGCGCCACCAGGGAGACCAGCGCGGCGATCTCGTCGTCGTCGTAGTGCTTGCGGACCTGCGACCAGGTGTCGTCGGACACACCCGTGTATGCGTCGGCGAGCCGGGTGCCCTCCTCGGCGAACGCCAGCGCCGCCTGCTCGGCCTCGGTGAACACCGTGGTCTCGCGCCAGGCGGCGACCAGGTTGATCCGGGTCGCGGACTCACCCGCGGCCGCCGCCTCCTGGGTGTGCATGTCGACGCACCAGCCGCAGCCGTTGATCTGGCTGACGCGCAGCGACACCAGCTCCAGCATCGCCCTGGACAGCGGCGACTGCTGCACCAGCAGGCCCGCGCCCGCGAACCGCTTGGTGAACTTGACGCCGAACTCGTTCTGGAACATGTCGAACCGGGGCTCCATGGCCTCGTCCTCCCTCATCGTGTTCACTGGACGAACACGAGATGCCGGCGAACCGCGTGTTGTGACAGCCCGGTGTCACAGGACGGTGACGAGCGGCGTCATGTGCGTATGGACTCCGCCACCGAGGCGTTCGTCGCCCACCGCAACCTGCTGTTCACCGTCGCCTACGAGATGCTCGGCTCGGCCGCGGACGCGGAGGACGTCCTGCAGGAGACGTGGCTGCGGTGGTCGGGCGTCGACCTCGACACCGTGCGGGACCGGCGCGCGTACCTGGTCCGGGTCACCACCCGGCAGGCGTTGATGCGGCTGCGCGCGCTCGGCCGGCGCAAGGAGTCCTACGTCGGTCCCTGGTTGCCGGAGCCGCTGCTGACCGCGCCGGACGTGGCGGAGGACGTCGAGCTGGCCGACAACGTGTCGATGGCGATGCTGCTGGTGCTGGAGACGCTCGCGCCGACGGAGCGGGCGGTGTTCGTGCTGCGCGACGTGTTCGAGCTCGACTACGACGAGATCGCGAACGCCGTCGACAAGAGCCCCGCCGCGGTCCGCCAGATCGCGCACCGGGCACGAGCCCACGTCGCCGCGCGCCGGCCGCGCATGGTCGCGTCCGCGAGCGAGGCCCGGGACGCGATCGAGGCCTTCCAGCGCGCCGTCGACACCGGCGACCTGCAGCACCTGCTCGACATCCTCGCCCCAGACGTGGTGTTCCTCGGCGACGGCGGCGGCGTCAAGCAGGCCGTCCTGCGGCCCATCGTGGGCGCCGACAAGGTGGGCCGGCTGCTCGCCATGGGGCTCGCCAACATCGCCGGTGGGACGCTGCAGCGGGTGCAGGCAAACGGCCACCCGGCGCTGGTCCTCCGGTTCGACGGCGAGGTCGACACCGTCCTGGCGATGCGCGTCGACGAGGGTCTGGTCACCGGGCTCTACGCCGTCCGCAATCCGGAGAAGCTGTCGCACATCGAGCGGGAGACCGCCCTGCGTCGCTGACGGCACTCAACACGACGAGCCGGGTCTTCACACGAGCTGCCCGTCGTGTGAAGCCCTGGTTGATCACGTTAACATGATCAACTAGGTCCCCGAGGCGGCGCCCGGTGGCGGGTCGTAGGCGGTCACCGGGGGCGGGTCGCCCGGGTAGCGCTCCACCTGCACCAGGGCGTGCTGCCCGGTGCAGCCCTGCGCGAGCCGGGACGTGCCGACGTCGCGGGTGAGTACGTTCGGGTTGCCGTGGACGCACACGCCGTCGGCGTCCGGGTCGTACCACGCGCCCGTCGACAGCTGGACGACGCCGCGGCGCAGCGCGGTGGAGCACACCAGCCCCGCCAGGCACGCGCCGCGGTCGTTGAACACGCGCACGACGTCGCCGTCGCGCAGCCCCCTGGCGGCGGCGTCGTCCGGGTGCATCCGCACCGGTTCACGCCCGCGCACCTTCGACGCCGCGCTGTAGCCGCCGTGGTCGAGCTGGCTGTGCAGCCGGGTCGCGGGGTTGTTGGCCACCAGGTGCAGCGGGTACCGCGCCGCGGCCGGGGCGCCCAGCCACTCCTCGGGTTCCAGCCACACCGGGTGGCCGGGGCAGTCGTCGTACCCGAAGCCCGCGACCGTGGACGACCACAGCTCGATCCGCCCGGACGGCGTCCGCAGCGGGTGCGCGTCGGGGTCGGCGCGGAACCGCTCGAACAGCACGTGCCTGGGCGGCTCGGCGCGCAGCGCGATCTCACCGGCCGACCAGAACGCGTCGAAGTCCTCCGGGCGGTCGGCCGACCTCCGCCACCTGTCGAACAGGTGCCGCAGCCACTGCTCCGTCGTCCGCCCCTCGGTGAACGCGTCGGCCACGCCCAGCTCACCGGCGAGCGCCGCGAAGATCTCGTAGTCGTCGCGCGCCTCGCCGTACCGCGGCAGCGTGCGGTGCATCGCCACAACCAGGTCGTCCTCGCGCGCTGCGCCGATGTCGTCGCGTTCCAGCGTGATCGTGGACGGCAGCACGACGTCGGCATGCCGCGCCGACGCCGTCCAGAACGGGTCGTGCACCACCACGGTCTCCGGCCGGGCGAACGCGCGCCGCAGCCGGGTGAGGTCCTGGTGGTGGTGGAACGGGTTGCCGCCGCACCAGTACACGAGCCGGAGGTCGGGGTACGTGCGCCGCTCTCCGTCGAACTCGTACGGCTCGCCCGGGTGCAGCAACGCGTCCGCGACGCGGGCCACCGGGATGGGCGCGCCGACGGGGTTGCGGCCGCGCGGCAGCGTCGGCAGCGGCCCTGGAACCCGCCCGTTACCGACGCCGGCGAGCGCACCGTACCCGTGCCCGAACCCGCCGCCCGGCACGCCGAGCTGCCCCAGCATCGCCGCGAGCGCGAGGCCCATCCACACCGGCTGCTCGCCGTACCGCGCACGCTGCAGCGACCAGGTCGCCGTCACCAGCGTCCGGTGGCCCGCCATCCGGTGCGCGAGCCGCTCGATCTCCTCGGCCGGCACGCCGCAGACCTGCGCCGCCCATGCCGGGCTCTTCGCGACGCCGTCCTCCTCGCCGACCAGGTAGGCGCGGACCCGGTCGTAGCCCACGCAGTACCGGCGCAGGAACTCGCCGTCGGCGAGCCCGTCGCGTTCGAGGACGTACGCGAGCGCGAGCATCAGCGCGGTGTCGGTGGCCGGCACGACCGGCAGCCACTCGGCGTCCAGCTCACCGGCGAGGTCGTCACGGATCGGGCTGACGAGGACGAACCGCGCACCGCGCCGCCGCGCCTCGCGCAGCGCACCCGCGGTCCGGTGCCGGGTGACACCGCCGGAGTTCACGCTCCCGTTCTTCGGCGGCATCCCGCCGAAGCACACGAACAGCTCGGTGTGCTCGGCCAGCACCGGCCAGGTCGTCGGCGCGCTGACCGGCGCGTCCGAGCCGACGACGTGCTGCAGCAGGATCCGCCCCGCGCCGAGGCTGTACGTCTCGACCGATCCCGTGTACCCGCCGAGGCTGCCCAGGAAGCGGTGCACCTGGCTCTGCGCGTGGTGGAACCGCCCGGCGCTCCCCCAGCCGTATGACCCGCCGAAGACGGCCGCCGGCCCGTGCGTGGCGTAGACCCGGCGCAGCTCACGGGCGAGCAGCGGCACCACGTCCTGCCAGTCCATCGGGACGAACTCGTCCCGTCCCCGCCGCGGGTCGGGACCCGGACCGTCCTCCAGCCAGCCGCGGCGGACGTACGGACGGTCGACGCGGGCGCGTCCCGTCGCCGCGACGTCGAGGTTGCCGAGCAGCGGGGACGGGTCGGCGTCGCCGGCGTACGGCCGTACCTCCAGGCCGTCGTCGCCGGGCGCCGCGGTGAACGCGCCGAAGTGGGAGCTGTGCACGCCCTCAGTGTCCCCGACCCGGCCGCTGGTCAGCTCGTCGCGTCGGTCACCTCGGTGTCGACGGGCTGCGGCTCGGTGACGAGCAGCGTCACCGGCGTGCGGTCGGCGATCTGCGCGATCCGTTCGCGGACGGCCGGTTCCAGCTCCCCGGAGAACGTGATCCGCCGCCGGATCGGTCCGTCCGGGGCGATGCCGACCGTGACGGTGATCTCGCCCGCATCCAGGCCCTTGCGCTCGGCGTACATGCGCATGGTCGCGGCGGTGCACGCCGCCAGCGCGGCGAGGTACATCCGGACCGGGTTCGTGCCGGTGGCCGGGGAGCCGTCCTCGTGCGGCTCGTCGGTGTGCAGGACGTGCCGGCCGGAACGCACCTCGACGGCGTAGCCGGCGCCCACCGGCAGCGTCGCCGTCACGCGCACCGCGGGGAACTCCCCCGCCGTCTCGGTCATCGCGTCACGCGATCCCGGGCGAGACGGGGGTGCCGAGCTCGACGGTGCGGCTCACGGTGCACAGCCGGTCGCGGGACTGCTCGACGATCCTCGGCAGGACGGCGCGCGCCCCGTCGCCTTCCGGCCCGCCCGGGAACGCCACCCGGAACGTCACCTCGATGTCGGTGAGGTGGTTGCCGCCGTCGTCGCGCACCTTGTTCGCGGTGACGTCGACCTCGAAGGAGTCCGGCGGAGCGCGTCGTGACGTCACGGCGTCGACGTCGATCGACGTGCAGCCCCCGATCGCGCCGAGCAGCAGCTCGACCGGGCTGAAGTCGGCGTCGTCCCCCGTGCCGACGCTGATCCGGCCGCCGCGCACGTTCGTCACCGCGAACCGTCCCGGCCCCACGCGCTCGACGACGACGCGCCGCTCGTCCGTGCCCATGGAGGCAACCTACGCGCCGGGGCCGGTCATCGCCTCGGCGAGTTCGCGCTCGGCGGCCTCGGTGAGCGAGGTCTTCAGCACCTCGCCGCCGAACGGCCGCATCGCGGCGGTGAACTTGTCCTCGGTGACCTTCGACGCCATGAGCACGACCGCGGAGTGCCCCGGCTGGAGCATCTCGTCGACGTGGGCGCGGAACGACCTGTCGATGCCGGACTGGCTCAGCTTCCCGAACAGTGCGCCGAGCGCCCCGCCGAGCAGACCGAGCCCGGGGACGAGGAACAGCACGCCGAACAGCAGCCCGAACACCGCTCCGCTGACCGCGGTCCTGGCGACTATCCGCTGCGGCGTGTCGACGTGCGTCTTGCCGTCCGCGTCGACGGTGACGATCGCGAGGCCGCGCAGCTCGACGATGAAACTGTCCTGCAGGGCGAGCACCTGCTCGTACGCCCTGCGTGCCTGCTGCTCGTCGTCGTAGCCGATGATGATCAGGTCCGACATGGGAACACTCCTGGTTCGGGGTCGTCGGTTCTAGGACATGGGTGTCGTCGGGTCGTCTGCTTGCAGGTTTCAGTTCCGGCGCGGGGGGCAGGCTCATCCGGCCGGGGTGAAACGCAGCATCGTCCGCGACGGGTGACCCGTCCCCGCCCGCCGAGTGCCAAAGTGACGCAGCAGAGGCCGGCGAGGGGAGCACGCGATCATGACGAGCCCGTCCAGCGAGCAGCCGGGCCGGCGTGGCAACCCGGCCACCGGCACTCCAGGCGGGCGGCGTCCGCGGCGGGGGGTCCTCGTGGGGAGCGCGGTGGTCGTCGCGGTCGTCATCGCCTTGATCGGTGGCGTGGTCGGCGGCGTGATCGTCCGCGCGACGGACGGCTCGAACGACCACTCGACGAGCCTGGCGAACGCATCGGGCGACACCCGCTGTCCCGGGGTGGCCGTCGCGGACAAGGTGCTCCCCTCGGTCGTGACCATCACCGTCCGGCAGAGCGGCGCACAGGGTGGCGGCGGCAGCGGCAGCGGCGAGATCATCCGCGGCGGCGGGTACATCCTCACCAACGACCACGTGATCGCGTCCGGGGCCGACGGGGGGCACATCGACGTCGTGTTCGCCACCGGCCGTACCGAGCCGGCTACGGTGGTAGGCCGGTCGACCGAGTTCGACCTCGCCGTCCTCAGGGTGCAGAGCACCGGCGACTTCCCGGTGATCACGCTCGGCCGGTCAGAACCGCTGCGGGTGGGGCAGCCGGTCGTCGCGCTGGGCGCGCCGCTCGGCCTGCAGGGCACGGTCACGAGCGGGATCGTCAGCGCGCTCGGACGGGACGTGAGCGTCCCGGCCGCCGGGGGCCAGACCGCCCGGCTGCCGGGGTCGATCCAGACCGACGCCGCGATCAACCCGGGCAACTCGGGTGGAGCGCTGGTCGACTGCGGCGGGCGGCTGGTCGGCATCAACACCGCGGGAGCCACCGTGCCGAACCCGGCGGGCGGGTCGAGCAGCGGCAGCATCGGCATCGGCTTCGCGATCCCCGTCGACCTGGCCATCGTGATCACCGA
>JAFMQP010000174.1 GCA_017354575.1 Acidothermales bacterium
GGGGAGGGCGGCGCCGCGGGCGAGCTCGGCAAGCAGGACGCCGGTGTGCGTGCCGCCGCCACCCGTCTCGTCGACGGGATCGACGGGCGGCGCGGGCACCTCGACCACGCCGGCGGCGGCGTCCTCCGCCCACGCGCCGTCGAGTCCCGCGCGCAGCACCGCGTGGGTGAGCGTGGGCGCGTACTCCCGCAGCTCGTGGAACGCCGCCTTCGGCCGCCCCGTGCCGAGCAGGTCGCGTGCCTGGGTGCGGGTCATGGTGACGACGGCTGCGTGCCGCAACACGCGCCTGCACACCTCCCACGGCACGTCGGCGCCGTCGTCGAGGTCGCAGACGACGAGCACGCCCGGGTCGAGGCCGGCGAGCCAGGTCGCGATGGCGGGGCCCGTACGCGGGTACGCGAGGTCGTGCCCCGAGACGTGGACGGCGTCCCCCTCCCGTGGACGGACAGCGGTGAGCACGCCGCCGGCGAGCCGGGCCTCGACGCCGGGGCTGGTGACGACGGAGCGGCGGCCGTCCGGCTCGACGAGGACGGTGCGGAAGCCGCTGTCGCCGCCCTCGTCCCGCGGCAGGAGCAGCTCGACGCCCGCCTCCGCGAGCGTTGCGCGCACCTGCGCGCCGAACGGCCCGGCGCCGTGGCGTCCCGCGTACGCCGCGGGCAGGCCGTGCCGGCGAGCGGCGGCCAGCACCGCGAAGCCGCCGCCGACCTCCGCGTGGGCCCGGCGGGCGAGCACGTCGCGTCCCGGGCGCGGCCGGTCCGGCACCGACAGCCGGATGTCGACGACGACGCTGCCGGCGAGCACCAGCCTGCGCGGTCCCGCCATCTGCCGCCACCTCTCTCCCGCTGGGGACCCCCATTGTGGTCTCGGCAACTGCGGGGGTCCCCACATGGTGCTATCACCACAGTGGGGGTCACCAGTGTTCAATGGAGGTCGTGGTCACCGAGAGCGCGCCGCTCACCGTCGAGCGCAACGGCATCAACGTCATCGCGGAGTCCGAACGCAAGGGCGTCCCGCGGCACCTGTTCTGGCCGTGGTGCGCGGCCAACATCTCCGTCCTGGGCCTCAGCTACGGCTCGTTCCTGCTCGGCTTCGGCGTCAGCTTCTGGCAGGCGACGATCGCCGGCGTCGTCGGCTGCGTCCTGTCCTTCCTGCTCGTCGGCTTCGTCTCGCTCGCCGGCAAGCGCGGCAGCGCGCCGACGATGGTGCTGTCGCGCGCGGCGTTCGGCGTGCGCGGCAACGCCCTGCCCGCGGCGGTCTCGTACCTGCTGCTCGTCGGCTGGGAGATCGTGCTCGTGGCGCTGGCGACCCTCGCCACCGCCACCGTGCTCGGACGGTTCGGGCTGGCGGCGGGTGCCGGCACGAAGGTCGTCGCGTTCGTCATCGTCGCCGCGGTGATCGTGCTGTCCGGGATCCTCGGCTACGACGCCATCATGCGGCTGCAGAAGTGGCTGACGATCGCGCTGGCCGTGCTGACCGTCGGGTACATCGTGCTCGCCGCGCCGGACATCCGATGGAGCAACGTCGCCGCGCACCACGCCGGCGGGGTCAGCGCCGTGATCGGCGCGGTGGTCTTCTCCGCCGCCGGGTTCGGCCTCAGCTGGACGAACAGCGGCTCGGACTACTCGCGCTACCTGCCGCGCAGCTCGTCGGGCCGCGGTGTCGTCGGCTGGACGGCGTTCGGCGCCGCCGTCGCGCCGGTCGTGCTCGTCGTCTTCGGCGTGCTCCTCGCGGCGTCCGACGACAAGCTGAACAAGGCCATCGGCCTGGACCCGATCGGCGCGCTCACCCAGGTGCTGCCCACCTGGTTCCTGGTGCCGTTCGTCGTGGTGGCGGTGGGCGGGCTGGTCGGCGGTGCGGTGCTCGACATCTACTCGTCCGGCCTCACGCTGCTGACCCTCGGCCTGCGGGTGAAGCGCTGGCAGGCGGCCGGGCTGGACGGCGTCATCATGATCGTCGGCACCGTCTACGTCGTCTTCTTCGCCACCAGCTTCATCGGCCCGTTCCAGGGTTTCCTCATCACGCTCGGCGTCCCGATCACGGCGTGGTGCGGCGTGTTCCTCGCCGACCTCGCGCTACGCCGCCGCCCGTACGCCGACGCCGACCTGTTCCGCGCCGGCGGGCGTTACGGAGCGGCGAACCCCGTGGCGCTCACCGCGATGGTCGCGGCGAGCGTGATCGGGTTCGGGCTCGTCGTCAACACCTACTCGGGAGCGTTCGCCTGGCAGGGCTACCTGCTCGAGCCGCTGGGCCTGGGCCCGAAACTGGGCGGGACGTGGACGTACGCGAACCTCGGTGTCATCGTCGCGTTCGTGGTTGCGTTCGCCGTGCACGGGCTCGGCAACCGGGTGCGGGTCCACCGCGAGGAGGCGGCCGAGGTGGAGCAGGTGCCGGTGGCGTAGCTACCCGGCGAACGTCGCCGCGGGCAGGCCGCGGGCACCCGGTACGGCGCGGTAGACCGCGCCGGCCTCCGGCTCCGCGTCGCGGTCGAGGCCCTCGCGCGAGGTGGTGATGTACAGCTCGTCGAGACCCGCGCCGCCGAACGCGCACGCCGTGACGTTCGACACCGGCAGGTCGACCTGCAGGTCCAGCCCGCCGTCCGCCCGGTACCGGCGGACGCAGCCGCCGCCGTAGAGCGCCACCCACAGTCCGCCCTCGTCGTCGATGGTCATGCCGTCCGGCTTCCCCTGGCCCTCCGGCACCTCGACGACGGGCCGCCGGCCGTGGAACGTGCCCGTCGCGCCGTCGAAGTCGAAGACGTCGACCCGGCGGGTGGGCGTGTCGATGTAGTACGCCGCCGTGCCGTCGAGGCTCCACACCAGGCCGTTGGAGATGGTCACGCCGGTCAGCACGACGCCGGTGGTGCCGTCCGGGTCGAGCCGCCACACCGTGCCGCGGCCGGGCGCCTTGTCGTACCCCATCGAGCCGCAGTAGAACCGGCCCTGCGGGTCGCAGCCGCCCTCGTTCATCCGGACGCCGCGGTCGGTCCACAGCTCGGGCAGGAGCTCGGGGGTGTCGCCCCCGCCCGGCAGGAGCGCGAACCCGCGCTCCACGCCGAGCACGTAGCCACCGCCGCGGCGCGGCCGGACGCACGCGACGACGTCGTGCACGTGTGTCCTGGTGGTCCGACCACTCTCCGTGTCGAGCGCGAGCAGGTCACCGGCCAGCATGTCGACGGAGAACAGCCGCTGCGTGGCCACGTCCCACATCGGCCCCTCGCCGTGGTACGCAAGGGGTTCGGTCGCCTGCTCCGCCTTCACCGTCCGCACATCCTCACCGGTTTCCCGTCCTCGTATCAGGTGATCACAGCATGACGCTTAGAGTGGCGCAACGAGCATCACTTCGCTCGGCAGGGGTCTCCGGGTGTGCGGAGCCGCTGTTGAGTTTCGGTACGGGGAGGCGCGAGGATCAGTAGGTGAGAATCCGAACCAAGGCGGCCAACCCGCTGTCGCCGCTGTGCACGAAGTTGCGGTCTCGCATCGGTGCGGAGAAGGTCGTCGACGACCCCACCGAGCTCGAGACGTACGCGTGCGACGGGCTCGCGCAGTACCGGGTCCAGCCCGGGTTGGTCGTGCTCGCCGACGACGCCGACGACGTCCAGGCCGCGGTGCAGGAGTGCGTCGCCGCCGAGATCCCGTTCGTCGCGCGCGGTTCCGGCACCGGCCTGTCCGGCGGTGCCCTGCCGCGTGCCGACGGCGTGCTGATCGTCGCGGCACGGATGCGCGGGATCAAGACCATCGACCCCGACGACGTGTGCGCCGTCGTCGAGCCGGGCGTCATCAACCTCGACGTCAGCCGTGCCGCCGCGCCGCACGGCCTGCACTACGCGCCCGACCCGTCCAGCCAGCAGATCTGCTCGATCGGCGGCAACGTCGCGGAGAACTCCGGCGGCGCACACTGCCTGAAGTACGGGTTCACCACCAACCACGTCACCGGCGTCGAGCTCGTCACGCCCGACGGCGGACGCCTCCGCATCGGCGGCCGGGCGGCCGAGTACCCGGGTTACGACCTGCTCGGCGCGTACGTCGGGTCCGAGGGCACGCTCGGCATCACGACCGAGGTCACCGTGCGGCTCACCCGTGACCCCGAGGACGTGCGCACCCTGCTCGCCGCCTTCGAGACGATCGACGAGGCCGGCGCGGCGGTGAGCGCCGTCATCGGTGCCGGGGTCGTGCCCGCCGCGATCGAGATGATGGACGCGCTCGCGATCGAGGCCGCGGAGGTCGCCGTCGGCTGCGGGTACCCGGAGGGTGCCGGCGCCGTCCTGCTCGTCGAGATCGACGGGCCGGCCACGGAGGTGCAGCACACGTTCGAGGAGGTGCAGCGGCACTGCGCCGAGTCGGGGGCCTTCGAGGTGCGCGTCGCTAAGGACGACACCGAGCGCGCCCTGCTGTGGCGCGGCCGCAAGTCGGCGTTCGCCGCGGTGGGCCGGATCAGCCCCAACTACATCATCCAGGACGGCGTCATCCCGCGGACGACGCTGCCCGAGGTACTGCACGCCATGACCGAGCTGGCGTCGTCGGCCGGGGTGCGCGTCGCGAACGTCTTCCATGCAGGCGACGGCAACCTGCATCCACTGGTGCTGTTCGACGCCGCCGTCGAGGGTGAGGAGGAACGCGCCGAGGAGGTGTCCGGCGCGATCCTCGACCTGTGCATCGAGCACGGCGGCTCGATCACGGGCGAGCACGGCGTCGGCGTCGACAAGGCCAAGCACATGCCGAAGATGTTCACCGCGGACGACCTCGACACCATGCAACGGGTACGGTGCGCGTTCGATCCCGCGGGCCTCGCCAACCCGGGCAAGGTCTTCCCCACGCCCCGGATGTGTGGTGAGGTACCACGCGTGCACAGTGCCGATGAGGCGCGGAACGACCGCCGTGCGGACGAAGCCACGCCCAACGGCGCGGAGGTCTTCTAGTGGGCGACGCCGTGCCGCTGAACGACTCCACCGCCGTCGTCGACACCGTCGCCGACGTGCAGGCGCGGTACGTCGCGACGCCGGAGTCCACCGAGCAGGCCGCGGCCGTCCTGCGCATGGCCACCGAGCGCGGTCTCAAGGTGGTGCCGCGGGGGACGGCGACGAAGCTCGAGTGGGGCAAGCCGCCGGACCGCGTCGACATCCTGCTCGACACCAGCAGGCTCGTCGGCATCGTCGACCACGCCGCCGGCGACCTCGTCGTCCGGGTCCGCGCGGGCACGCCGATGTCGCGGCTGGCCGGCACGCTGTTCCCGAAACGGCAGCGGCTGTCGCTCTCGACCCGGTTGCCCGTGCAGGACGGCTACGTCGGCGGGACGGTCGGCGGCACCATCGCCGCCAACCCGTCGAGCCAGCTGCGCTACGGGTTCGGCACGATCCGCGACCTGCTCATCGGCGTGACCGTGGTACTGGCCGACGGCACCATCGCGCACGCGGGCGGCGGCGTCGTGAAGAACGTCGCCGGTTACGACCTCGGCAAGCTGCTCGTCGGCTCGCTGGGCACGCTGGGCGTCGTCACCGAGGCCGTCTTCCGGCTGCACCCGGCGCCCTCGGCCACGCGGCTGGTCACGGTCGAGGTCGACCAGGGCGAGATCGCGGGCTGGCTCGCGGCGGCGTTGCGACGCGCGCAGCTCGCGCCGTCGGCCGTCGAGGTCGACGCGTGGAACGACGGCGCGGTGACCGTCGGCGTCCTCGTCGAGGGCGTGCCGAACGGCGTCGTCGCGCGCTCCGAGGCGGCCGCGCGCATCCTCGGGCGGGACGCCGAGATCACCGTCGTGGAGGGCCCGTCCGAGCTTCCCGACTGGTGGCTCTCGCCTGCCACCGACGCCGCCGGCACCTCGTTGCGCATCGCCGTGCCGCCGTCCGTCGCGGGTCCGATGGTCGACATCGTCCGCGCCACGTCCGCCCGGGCCGGGGTCACCGTCACCTGCCGCGGTTCGCTCGGCGCGGGCGTGCTGCACGCCGGCCTGTCCGGGGAGTACGACGTCGAGCCGGTCGCGGCGCTCGTCGAGGAGCTGCGGGAGCTCGCGGCGAAGCACGAGGGAACCGTCCTGGTCGAAAGTGCCGCGCGGGACGTGCACCGTGCGCTCGGCAAGCGCGGCACCGACGCGTTCGGCCCGATTCCGGCGCTGCCACTGATGGAACGGCTCAAGCACGAGTTCGACCCGGACCGGGTGCTCGCCCCGGGCCGCTTCGCGGGAGCGATATGAATGCCCACGTGCCCGGCCCGCTCTGGGGACCCCCATTGTGGTCCCGGCACCTGTAGGGGACCCCGGGCGGTGTCATCGCGACAATGGGGGTCCCCAGGAGGTGTCCCGTCATGACGACGACCGAATCCGACCCGACCACGCACGGGAGGACGCAGCTGCCGGGCAGCGCGTTCGACGAGCACCGACCGCCGCCGCAGGAGCTCGTCGACGACTGCGTGCACTGCGGTTTCTGCCTGCCCACGTGCCCGACCTACGACCTGTGGGCGCACGAGTCGGACTCGCCGCGCGGCCGCATCGACCTGATCAACTCGGGCCTGCACGGCGCGCCGCTGACCGACTCGCTCGTCACGCACATCGACCGCTGCCTCGGCTGCATGGCGTGCGTCACCGCGTGCCCGTCCGGCGTCCAGTACGACAAGATCGTGACGGCCACGCGCGCGCAGATCGAGCGCCTGCACAAGCGGCCGCTGCACGAGCGGATGTTGCGCGGCCTGATCTTCTCGCTCTTCCCGTACCCCGGCCGGATGCGGGTGATGCGCCGCATGCTGCGGGCGTACCGGACGCTGCGCCTCGACCGGTTCGTCCGCACGGTCGGGCTGTACCCACGCCTGCCCGGGCCGCTGCGCGCGATGGAGTCGATCGCTCCGCCGCTCAACGAGTCCGTCCGGCTGCCGATCCGCACGCCCGCGGAGGGCGAGCGACGTGCCGTCGTCGGTCTGCTCACCGGATGCGTGCAGGACGTGTTCTTCTCCGACGTCAACGCCGCGACCGCGCGGGTACTCGCCGCCGAGGGCTGCGACGTGATCGTGCCGCAACAGCAGGGCTGTTGCGGTGCACTGTCGCTCCACAACGGCAGGGAGCAGGAGGCGCAGCGGTTCGCGCGTGCCGTCATCGACGCCTTCGACGCCGAGAACGTCGACGTCGTCGTCGTGAACGCCGCCGGCTGCGGGTCGGCGATGAAGGAGTACGTCGACCTGCTCGCCGACGACCCGGACTACGCCGACCGCGCTAAGGCGTTCGACGCGAAGGTGCGCGACCTGGCCGAGTACCTCGTCGAGCTGGTGCCCGTGGCCGACCGCCGCGAGCTGCCGCTGCGCGTCGCGTACCACGACGCCTGTCACCTGGCGCACGCCCAGGGCATCCGCAGCCAGCCGCGCCGGCTGTTGCAGGGCGTGCCCGGCGTGACCGTCGTCGAGCCGCCGGACGCCGCGTTGTGCTGCGGTTCGGCCGGCGTCTACAACCTGCTCCAGCCCGAGGCGGCGGAGGAGCTCGGCGCGCGCAAGGCCGAGGCCGTGGCGAGCGTGCACGCCGACGTCCTCGTCACCGCGAACCCCGGCTGCCTCATGCAGATCGGCAAGGCACTCGCCGCGCGCGGCACGCCGCTGCCGATGGTGCACACGGCGCAGCTGCTCGACACCGCCCTCAACGGAACGCCGTTGCCGCGGGCGCAGCGATAGCCCGCGGCTACTCCTGGCGGACGGCGGTCGTCACGCCCATGACGCCCTCGATGCCGTCCACGGACTCAGCCCGCCGGCCACGACGAGGTGGGCGGCCGTCACGACGGCGGCGAGCGGTGCTCGCGGTCAGCTGCTGGTGGCGATGTCCTCGGCCTCTTCGGCCTCTTCCTCGTCCTCGATCCGCTCGGGGAAGATCCAGAGGCAGACCCGGCGGTACATCTGCTCCGGGTACGGCAGGTACGGCACCGAGCGGAGCGCCTGGTCCTGGCCGGCGGACTCCAGGATGAACTCGCCGTACCCGAGGATGCGGCCCATCGCCGAGCGCTGGTAGCTCATGTCCGTCACCCGGGTGAGCGGCATCATCGCGACCTTCTTCGTGATGATGCCGGTGGTGAGGATGAACCGCTTCTCGGTGACCGCGAACCAGTCGAC
>JAFMQP010000175.1 GCA_017354575.1 Acidothermales bacterium
CTCTTGGCGGCTGCCTTGCGAGCCGGTGCCTTCTTGGCAGCGGTCTTCTTGGCCGGTGACCGCTTGGCGGTGCTCTTCTTCGCCGCGGTCTTCCTGGCCGGAGTCGCGCGCTTCGCCGTTGCCTTCTTCGCCGTTGTCTTCTTGGCGCTACGGGTCGCTGCACTCTTGCGCGCGGTGCTCTTCTTGGCAGCGCCCTTCTTCGCGGGTGCCATTATTGTCGTCGCCTCCGTTTGTGTCGACGAGTACCTGTAAAGAACTCGCTGATGAAACCATGCATCGAAGAACGCAGTTTTACCAGTACCTACGCACGATTGGATGCATCGGGTCGCAACTTCACTTTGACGACGGTTGGACGCGACGTCTGTCGAGTGTCGCGGATTCCCTTGGGGCGCAACGGAATTCGCTACCCAGCAGTGTTCGGCCCGCTGATCAGCTCGAGTGCGCGCGACAATCGCGATCGGACACGTCCGCGACGCGTGGTGCGTTCGCCGGCCGCGAGGTTGACCAGATGCTGCACGGTCTCGAACGCGACGGACGAGTCGCCGAGGTCGGGTACGGGAACACTCGAGTCGTTCGGCGGAACCGTGATGGGACCTGGAACCGAGAGCGACTCGTGAGCGATGGACGCGAGGTCCTTGTCGCCGGTGTCGATGCTGAAGACTGTGCCGCCCTTGGTGCGTACGTCGTCGGCGCGTTCGAGCAGACGCGGCGGTGCGACCGACGGGGCGACGACGAGGACGAGGTCGCCGCGACGCGCGTAGTCGAGCCGGCGCAGCCCCATCGTGAGATGCCGCGGTCCTTCTCGCGGCGGGCTCCAACGGACGAGCACCGGTGAGATCTCGGGGATTGCTTCCCACCGCGACGTTTCGTCGAGATGCGCGGCGAGATGCCACGGCTCGTCGTCCGGTGTGCCGACGAGCAGCAGGCCGTCCTGGTTGCGCGTGAACCGGCGCATGTCGAGCGCGAAGTCGCCGACCCGTCGCGGCCATTCGGTGGGCTGGAGCAGCAGCCGGAGCATCGCGGCGGTCGTCGTGTCCACCACTCCATGGTGCACCGTCGGGACGGTCACTGCGACCATCGGCAGGTGACGGACGTGCGTGAGTTGCTCGACGACACCGGACGCGGCGTGCGGGTGCCCGCGACGGTGCGGCGCGTCGTGTCGCTCGTGCCGTCGTTGACGGAGAGCGTCGCGGTCACCGCACCCGCGCTGTTGGTCGGTGCGACGCGGTGGTGCACGCACCCCGCGTCGCTCGACGTCGTCCGGATCGACGGCACGAAGAACCCGGACGTGCCGCGCGTCGTCGCGCTGCGGCCCGACCTCGTGCTCGCGAACTTCGAGGAGAACCGCGCGGTCGACCTCGACGCGTTGCGCGACGCGGGCGTCCCCGTGTGGGTCACGCGCTGCACGACGGTGCCGGAGGCGTTCGAGAGCCTCACGCGCGTGTTCGGTGCGCTGGCACTCGGCGTGCCGGGTTGGCTGGACGCCGCGCGGTCGGTGTGGAGCGCGGTCCGTCCGGCGCGGCGGCGCGACGTGGTGGTGCCGATCTGGCGGCGTCCGTGGATGGTGCTCGGGCGCGACACGTTCGCGGGCGACCTGCTCGCGCGGCGGCGGGCACCGTCGTGCTGCCGGACGAGCCGTACCCGTTCGCGGCGGACGACGGGCCCGAGGCGTTCCCCGGTCTCGACGTCGCGCTCGTCAGCGGCCGTCACCTCACCTGGTACGGACCGTCGCTCGTGGACGCGCCCCGCCGTCCTCGCCGCGCAGCTCTCAGCGACGGGACGGCGATAGGTCCGTGCTCCACAGGACGGCGCCGCTGTTGTCACGAAGCCGCACGGTGAACTCGCGGCTTGCGCCGTCGATGTGCACCTCGCCGAAGAACTGGAACTCGGTCGCGGGGGACGCGTTCGAGACGGTCGGCGCCTTGACGAAGACCTGTTGGCAGCCGAACGTCGCGTCGACGGCGTCCGGCGGGAAGCCGCCCGCGTTGAGCGGCCCGGAGACGAACTGCCAGAACGGGTTGAAGTCCTTGAACGCCGCCTGGTCGGGGTCGAAGTACTGCGCCGCCGTGTAGTGCACGTCGGTCGTGAGCCAGACGACGTTGCGGATGTCGTGCTGCTTCAGGAACGACAGGATGTCGGCGATCTGGATCTCGCGGCCGAGCGGCACGCCAGGGTCGCCCTGCGAGACGGCCTCGAGATTCGGCTGCCCCTGCGTCGTGTCGGTGACGACCATGCCGAGCGGCATGTCGTTGCTGATGACCTTCCACGTCGCGCTGGACGCGAGCAGCTCGCGCTTCAGCCACTCGGCCTGCGTTGTGCCGAGGATGCCGCCGTCGTTGAACGTCTGCCTGTCGGTGGAGTTCGCATCGCGGTACCAGCGCATGTCGAGGACGATCACGTCGAGCAGCGGGCCGTGGTGGATGACGCGGTAGATGCGGTTCTCGTCGTCGTAGGCCGGCGCGATCGGCGTGTACTCGTGCCAGGCCTGCCGCGAGCGGAACTTCAGCACGTCCACCCGCTTCTCGGAGTACAGCGGGTCGTCGAGGATCTCGCCGGGGTACCAGTTGTTGTGCGTCTCGTGGTCGTCCCACTGCTGGATCTGCGCGACGTCGGCGTAGAACGCGCGGATGTTGTCGTCGAGCAGGTTGTACTTGTAGTTGCCGCGGAACTCGTCGAGCGTCTCGGCGACCTTCGACTTCTCCTCGGTGACGACGTTGTGCCAGACCGAGCCGTCGGGCAGCGGCACGTCGGCCTCGATCGGGTCGTCGGCGTAGATGTTGTCGCCGTTGCAGATGTAGAAGTCGGGATCCAGGCCGCGCATGGCGGAGAAGATCCGGTAGCCGCCGCGTGACCTGTCGATGCCCCAGCCCTGGCCGCCGAGGTCGCCGGACCACAGGAACGTGACGTCGCCTGCCTGGACGGGCGACGTGCGCAGGTGGCCGGCGACGGGTGCGCCTGCGTGCGCGTCGTCCCACGGGTCGACGGGGACGACGCGGTAGTAGACGTCGCCACCGGGCGGCAGGCCGTCGAGGACGGTCTTGCCGGTGAAGTCCGAGCCGTCGGTGACGGCGGCCCCCCTGACTGTCCGTACCTCGCGGAAGTCGGGGGTCGTACTCACCTGGACGAGCATCCGCGCCGGCCGGTCGCTGCGTGCCCACACCGTCGCCGACGTCGCGCGCACGTCGCCGGACTGGATGCCGTGGGTGAGCTCGGGCGTGCCGCTGCTGACGAGGGACGCGGCACGGCGCGCGGGTGCGGCCGTTGCGGGCAGCGCCAGGCCGGGGACGGCGAGACCGCCGCCGAGGGCGGCGGCGCCGGTGAGAAGTGAACGTCGGGTGAGGGCGGGTCGGCGAGACGACGATTCGGATGACGGCATCGCGGCACCTTTCCGGTGATGACGGGCAATCCCACCACGTCGTATCGCGTCATCGTGAACGCCACGTGGCCACGCGGCGACCGTTCCGCCCTCTGACCCGGCCATGAGTATCGGACCCGTGTTCGTCCTCGTCGGCATCGCCGTCGCCCGGTTCGGCGGTGGCCGGCGGCTCCCCTCCGGACCGTCACAGGGCTACAGGCAGGTGCGGCCCGGCCACTGAACGGCGTATGGTGGGCGAAACAGTCGAATCCGGAGGTGGGTATGGGCGCGTTGAGCCCGTGGCACATTCTGATCGTCGTGCTCATACTCGTCGTGCTCTTCGGCTCGACGAAGCTGCCGACGCTCGCACGTTCACTCGGGCGTTCGGCGCGCATCCTCAAGTCCGAGGCGAAGTCGCTCCACGAGGACGAGGACGACGACGAGGGCACGGACGGCGAGAAGAGGCAGGTCAACGAGGCGCCGAAGCGCTCGACGGCCACCGCGTCCGAGAAGGAGCGCCAGTCGGCCGAGTAGGCCGCGGGTGACGCTCAGCGGGGGGTGGACGCCTCCCGCCAGGCATTCGTGATCGGCTGCCGGCGGTCGCGGCCGAAGTTGCGTTCGCTGATCTTCGGGCCGGGCGGGTACTGCCTGCGCTTGTACTCGGTACGGTCCACCATCGCGGTGACCTGGTCGATCATCGCCGGGTCGTGGCCGCGTTCCACCAGCTCGTCGGCGCCGAAGTCGTCCTCGATGTAGTCGTCGAGCAGCGCGTCCAGCTGCTCGTACGGCGGCAGGCTGTCCGAGTCCTGCTGTCCCGGTGCGAGCTCCGCGCTCGGCGGCTTGACGATCGTGTTGTGCGGGATCGGCGGCTGCTCCCCGTGTCGTTCGGCCTCGGCGTTGCGCCAGCGGGCCAGCGCCCACACGGTGCTCTTGGGCACGTCCTTCAACGGTGCGTAGCCACCCGCGGTGTCGCCGTAGAGGGTGGAGTAGCCGGTGCCCAGCTCGCTCTTGTTGCCGGTCGCGAGCGCGAGGTGGCCCTCCTCGTTCGACAGCGACATCAGCAGCGTGCCGCGGATCCGTGCCTGCAGGTTCTCGGCGGCGAGCCCGTGCAGCGGCACCTCCCGGACGAACGCGTCGTAGATGCCGCTGATCGGCACGACGCGGTAGTCGACGCCCTGCCGCTTCGCGAGATCCTCCGCGTCTGCGAGGGAGTGCTCGGACGAATGCTGCGACGGCAGCGCGAGCACGTGCACGTTCTCCGGTCCGAGCGCGTCGACGGCGATGGTCGCCACGAGCGCGGAGTCGATGCCACCCGACAGGTTCAGCACGGTCGAGGTGAAGCCGTTCTTCCGTGCGTAGTCGCCGGTGCCCAGCACGAGCGCCTTGTAGACCTCGGCGAGGTCGTCGAGCGGCTCGGCGGTGGGCGGGGTGCACGGATCGTATCCGGGCACGGGGTCGGCGGAGATGACGACGCGGTCGACGCTCGGCGTGAGCGCGGTCGGGTCGGACGTCGCCTCGCGGAGGTCGAGGTCGGCGACGAGCAGGTACTCGCGGAACTGCGGTGCCCGCGCGACGAGCCCGCCTTTCGCGTCGACGACGAGCGAGTCGCCGTCGAAGACCAGCTCGTCCTGGCCGCCGACCATGTTGACGTAGAGGAGGGGGCAGCCGACCTGGCGGGCCCTGCGGGCGCACAGCTCGAAGCGCAGGTCGTCCTTCAGCCTCTCGTACGGCGAGCCGTTGATCACGACGACCAGTCCGACCTCGGCGGCCCTGGCGTAGACCGACGGTCCCTGCTCCTGCCAGAGGTCCTCGCAGATCATGAGCGCGCAGTCGACGCCGTGCACCCGCGCGACCGCGAGGTCCTCGCCCGGCACGAAGTAGCGCATCTCGTCGAACACGCTGTAGTTCGGCAGGTGGTGCTTCGCGTAGCGCACGATGACGCGGCCGCCGTGCAGGAACGCGCCGGCGTTGAGCGGCGCGGTCGGCGGCTGCCCCGCCTTCTGCCACCGTCCCTCGATCGCGTCGAGATAGCCCATGACGACGGTGATCTCGCCGAGCCCCTCGTCCTTCAGCCGCACCGCGAGTCGGCTCAGCTCGGCGCGGGAGGCGTTGCAGAAGGACCGGCGCAGGGCGAGGTCCTCGACCGGGTAACCGGAGAGGAACATCTCGGGGAAGACGACCAGGTGGGCGCCCGCTTTCCGCGCCTCCCGTACGTGGCGGACGGCGAGATCGGCGTTACCCCGCAGGTCGCCGACGGTCGGGTTCGTCTGGGCCAGGGCCACGCGAAGCTGTGTCACGGGGGCATCGTATTTGCGCACGCGGCGGATGGCTAACGTGCGCCGGACGGCGCCGGACGGCCCGGCGCGCGACGTCGGCGCGCGAGACCGGCAGCCGCCCAGGACGTTGCGGCCGACGGCGGTGCGGTGCCGCGGTCGGCGGGCCGTTCGGCGGGTACGGCGGCCGCACGACGGTCCAGTCCAGGTCGGTTGCCGCAGGTCGTCCTCGAGCAGCGCGAGGCACGCACGAGGGCCAGAAGTGGTGGGAGTTCCTCGACCAGATCGAGGCGCGGTCGAAGCCGCACCGGACTTCGGCCCGTGATCGCTCGGACGCGCGGGCGCGTGGCAGGATGCCGGTATGGACAAGCAGACCGAGTTCGTGCTGCGGACGGTCGAGGAGCGGGACATCCGCTTCGTCCGGCTGTGGTTCACCGACGTCCTCGGCTTCCTGAAGTCGGTCGCGGTCGCGCCGGCGGAGCTGGAGTCCGCGTTCGCGGAGGGCATCGGGTTCGACGGCTCGGCGATCGAGGGGTTCGCGCGCGTCTACGAGTCGGACATGCTCGCCAAGCCCGACCCGACCACGTTCCAGATCCTGCCCTGGCGCACCGACACGCCCGGCGCCGCGCGGATCTTCTGCGACATCCTGATGCCGGACGGCACCGCCAGTCACGCCGACCCGCGACACGTGCTGCGTCGTGCGCTGCGCCGGGCGAGTGACCTCGGGTTCACCTTCTACGCCCACCCGGAGATCGAGTTCTTCCTCTTCACCGAGCCGCCGGGGCCGGGGCAGGAGCCGGTGCCGATCGACTCCGGCGGGTACTTCGACCAGACGCCCCACAGCGCCGCAAGGGACTTCAGGCGGGACGCCATCACCATGCTCGAGAACATGGGCCTGTCGGTGGAGTTCAGCCACCACGAGGGGGCGCCGGGGCAGCAGGAGATCGACCTGCGTTACGCCGACGCGCTCAGCACCGCCGACAACGTCATGACGTTCAAGTACGTCATGAAGGAGGTCGCGCTGTCGCAGTCCGTCTACGCGTCGTTCATGCCGAAGCCGTTCACCGAGCACCCTGGTTCCGGGATGCACACGCACTTCTCGTTGTTCGAGGGCGAGCACAACGCGTTCTACGAGCCCGGCGGGCAGTTCCAGCTGTCGAAGGCCGGGCGGTCGTTCATCGCGGGCCTGCTGCGGCACGCGCGCGAGTACACGGCCGTCACGAACCAGTGGGTCAACTCGTACAAGCGGCTGTGGGGGCTCGCGGGCGAGACGGCGGGCGCGGGCGGCGAGGCGCCCGCGTACGTGTGCTGGGGGCACAACAACAGGTCCGCGCTCGTGCGCGTCCCGATGTACTCGCTGCGCGGCCACTCCACCAGAGTCGAGGTGCGGTCCCTCGACTCCGCGTGCAACCCGTACCTCGCGTACGCCGTACTGCTCGGCGCGGGCCTGAAGGGGGTGGAGGAGGGCTACGAGCTGCCCGAGGGCGCCGAGGACGACGTGTGGGCACTCACCGACGCGGAACGCCGGGTGCTGGGCATCGAGCCGCTGCCGGAGAGCCTGTCCGAGGCGATCTCCGTCATGCAGGACAGCGAGCTGGTCGCCGAGGTGCTCGGCGAGCACGTCTTCGACTTCTTCCTCCGCAACAAGCGCCGGGAGTGGCGCGACTACCAGCGGCAGGTCACGGCGTTCGAGCGGGACCGCTACCTGCCGGTCCTCTGACGCCGACTCGCCGGCGACCGGCTTTGCACGGTGCCGCGTTCGGCCCCTGCGCCTGACGGTGCGACCGAGTGTGACGATACTGGGCAGGAAAGGACGGATGATCGACGTGGAGTCGATCATGGCGTGTCTCTTCGCGGTTCACCGCTCCGTAGGCGCCGAGGGCCATAGCGTAATCTCCTGCACGGCGTATCGGTCGGGGGCGACTGGGTCGCCGGGGGTAGGAGAAGAAGCGACGCGATGACGAGGGTGAACACCGCAACACCCGATGTGCTTGTCACCGGTGCGTCCGGGGTCCTCGGTGGACCGGTCGTCACCGAGTTGCTGCGGCGCGGCCATCGGGTCAGGGCGATGACCCGGCGCCTGATCGACCTGCCGCCGCGGACGACGAAGGTGCACGCCGACCTCGTCACCGGCGAGGGGCTCGACGACGCCGTCGCGGGCGTCACCACGATCGTGCACTGCGCGACCGATCCGGTACGCCACAAGGCCGTCGACGAGGAAGGCACGCGGCGTCTCGTCGAGGCGGCGAAGGCGGCCGGCGAACCGCACCTGGTCTACGTGTCGATCGTCGGTGTCGACGAGATCCCTTACACGTACTACAAGTCCAAGTACGAGGCCGAGCAGGTCGTCGAGCAGTCCGGCCTGCCGTGGACCATCCTGCGGGCGACCCAGTTCCACGACTTCGTCCTCGCCCTGGCGCAGCAGTTCGCCC
>JAFMQP010000176.1 GCA_017354575.1 Acidothermales bacterium
CTTCGCCGCGCCGTCGCCGCGCGACCGCTGTCGCCGGCGCTGCGGCGTCGCGGCCTCGGCAGGCGAGGACGGCGAGGACGACGGAGACGCCGCCACGCCCGTCCCGAACCCGAACCCGGCGTCGGCCTGCAGCGCGGTCGTGAGGCGCCCGGTGGTGAACGCCGCCGCGGCGTCGGAGTCCGCGAGCACGGCCTGGACGGTGCCCTCGAACTCGCGCAGCACGCCGTCGCCGACGGGATGGCCGAGCTCCTCTGCGAGCGTCCGCGCCTCGGGCAGCAGCCGGTCGACGAGCCGCCTGCGCCGCTCGCCGAGCCGCCGGATGTCCTCACCGGCGAGGCCCGCCTGCGCGGCGCGCAACGCGTCGCCCAGCTCGGCCAGCTCCCTGACGTCGGCTGGCCGGTGGCGTACGAGCATGTTGGCGAGCCACGCACTGGTCGAGGGCCGACGCAGCTTACGGATCGCCGCGGCGCTCTCGCGGTCGCCTCGTGCCCGCGCCTGCTGCGCGCGGTCGTCCCGAGCCGCGGTGAACTCCCCTGCCGGCAGTCCGTACAGCTCGTCGGCCACCCGCTCGACGGTCCCGGACGCCTCCTCAGCCATCCGAGAAGTATGCGCCGGGTGCGGCGACGACGCCGAGTCGCCGCGGCGCGTCGGCCGCGGCCACCGGGGTGCGGTAGACGCCGACCGTACGGTTGAGGCCGGCGTCGTGCAGGCGCGCGGCGATCGCCGGCTGCGGCGCCGCGAGCCGGAAGTGACCACCGAGCGCGCCCGGCCTGGCGTCGGTACGTTGCAGCGCGTCCAGGCCGATCTCGTCGATGTGGTCGACGCCGGCGAGGTCGAGCACGACGTACGGACCGTCGCGCCCGATTGCTTCAAGCAGCATGCTGCGCAGTTGCACCGACGCCGTCCGGTCGATCGTGCCCACCGCCGACACCACGGTGTGACCGTACCGGCGATCCCGGCGTAGGTGCGGTGCGGTCCTTCTCATCGGGCCCGCCCGTCTTTCCCGACACGTGCACCCCGCCACTGGTAACGGCCGCGTCCCCGGAGCTAGCCTGTGGCGAGAGGCACGCTTTCATATAAGCACTCGCGAGACGACGACGGCAAGACGCCGTCAAGGCCGCCCGTGAATCGAGCCCGGCATGGACGAGTCGCTACCCGACCAGGGCTTCGACATCGTGATCCGTGGCTATGCGCGCGGCCAGGTCGACGAGTACCTCACCGGCGTCGAGGCGACCATGGAGCGGCTGCGGAACCGGGTCGCCGAACTGAACCGCCGGCTCGGGGTGTTGCAGCGCCGGCTGGACGACAGCGACCAGCCGGCACCCGGGGAGGCAGGCGCCCGGGTGGCCCGGATGCTCCGCCTGGCCGAGGACGAGGCGGTCAAGCTCGTCCAGCAGGCCACCGAGGACGCCGAGCGCATCCGGGAGGCGGTCGAGCGCGAGACGGGACAGCGGCGCAAGAACGCGACGATGGAGTCCGAACGCATCATCGAGCACGCCAAGGACACGGCCGAGCAGCTCGTCCAGGTCGCCGCCGCCGACGCCGAGCGGCTCCGTGCCGAAGCCGACGAGCACATCGAGCGGGCGCTCGCCGAGCTCACCCGGCAACGCGACGAGCTGAGGCAGGAGCGGAAGGCCGTCGACACCCGGCTGGCCAGGATCCGCGCCGCACACGGCGGGACCGGCGCCGGCGCAGCCGGACGCGACGGCGAGGCACGATGAAGCGGTGCACGGGCGGCACGAAGAAGTTCCGCAACGTCGGTCCGGCAGCAAGGTGGCCGTGGTCGTCGACGACCCGTCTCGACGAACCCGTGGCGCGTCCACCCGAGCTGATCTCCAGCTACGGGATCGAGGACGAGCCCGGCATGCCGCGTCGCGTCGCCGGCTGAGCCCACCACACCTGCGCGGCCGGCTCAGAAGTAGGTCTGGATCAGCTGGACGACCCGGCCGTCGTCGTCGACGACCGGCAGCAGCCGCCACTTGTCGAAGACGGTGCACGGGTGCGACATGCCGAAGGTCATCACGTCACCCACCCGGACGCCGGAGTCCGGCGGCAGCTGGACGAACGCGTGCTGGTCGTTGAGCCTGGCGACGCTCGCGCCGGTGAGCGGCCGCGCGTCGCCGTCGTCGCCGGCGACCGCGAGTGGCACCGGCAGTCCCAGGTCGTACGGCGCGTCCCGCTTGCCGAACCCCGCGATCGCGAGCCCGGGCTCGGGCACCGAACTGACCCTCGCCCACAGCACGCCCGCCGGCCGCAGTCGCGGCCGGTCCGCGAGACGCGTACCGAACGGCGAGACCAGCTCGTAGCTGCCGTGGTCGTGGGTCAGGTACGAGCCGCTGCGGATCACCGTGCGCACCGGTTTGCTCAGCCCGGGGAACGGGGCGAGCTGTTCGGCCACCCGGTCGAAGTACGCGCTGCCGCCCGCCGTCACGACGATCTCCGCACGGTCGGCGAACCGGCCTCCGCCGTCCAGCGTCTCGGCCAACGCGCGCAGCTCGCGCAGGAACGCGTCGACCGTGGCGACGTTCCCCGGGGTCGGCCCGCCGTGCACGACGCCCTCGTACCCCTCGACGCCGGCGAGGCGCAGCGTGCCCGCGTCCCGCACCGCGTCCGCGACCGCCACCGCCTCGGGTGTCGACCGGCATCCGGAACGCCCGCCGGCGAGGCCGAGCTCGACGAGCACCGCCACCGGCCGGGGCACGTCCGCCGCGCCGAGGACGCGGTCCATGAGCTGGACGCCCGCGGTCGAGTCGACCAGGCAGAAGACCTCGAGCCCGGGGTCGGCACGCAGCAGCTCGGACAGCAGCCGCAACGCCTGCTCGTCGACGACCTGGTTGGCGATCAGCAGCCGCTCGACGCCGAAGGCGTGGTACACACGCGCCTGGGCCACGTTGGCGACGGTGATGGCCCACGCGCCCGCGTCGAGCTGACGGTGTGCGAGCTGCGGCGACATGTGCGTCTTGCCGTGCGGGGCGATCGAGACGCCGACGTCCCGGCAGTAGTCCGCCATGACGCGCACGTTGTGCGCCAGCGCGCTCTCCTCGAGCACGACCACGGGCAACACGAGATCGCCGCGCGCGACGTCCCCGCCCAACACGTCTCCGCCCACCGGCGCGATCCGGTAGTCGTACCCGAGTGACCGCACCGGCGGGTTCGGGTACGCGCTCACCATGTCACTCCTCCGACGCGGGTCCGGTGGTGCCCCGGATGATCGGCTGGGTGGGCAGGCTACCTCGCGACCGCGCCGAGGCACCGGAGCCGTTCGACGCCGCCGAGCCGGGCCGGCCGGGGTGGTGACCGGCCCAGCTCGCGACCTTAGACCGGCCGGTTCAGCCGCTCTCGAGCGCCTTCAGCACGCGGTCCGGTGTCATCGGGAGGGTGCGGATGCGGACGCCGGTGGCGGCGAAGACGGCGTTGCCGATCGCCGCCGGGATGACGCCGATCGTCGGCTCGCCGGCACCCCACGCCGGCTGGTCCGGCCGGTCGATGAGCACGGTCTCGATCCGCGGCACCGCGTCGAACCGGATCACCGGGTACTGCGGCGTCGGGTGGAAGTCGCTCTGCTCCCACACCACGCTGGTCACCCCGCGCGCGTCGAAGAGCACCTCCTCTATCAGGGCGCGGCTCACCCCCTGCACCACGTTGCCCTCGATCTGGTTGCGCAGGCCGTCGGGGTTGATGACCAGGCCGCAGTCGTGGGCGACGACGACGCGCGGCACGCGCACCGCGCCCGTGCCCATGTCGACCTGTACCTCGACATAGGCGGCGGCGTAGGCGAACTGGGTCTCGTAGCGCTGGTACGCGAGGCCCGCGCCCGTGCCGTTCCCACCCTTCGGCCTGGCCGCCCAGGTGTCCGCGAGCGCCTCGACGACGGCCTTCGCGCGCGGGTCGTCGAGGGAACGGAGCCTGAGCTCGAGCGGGTCGACGCCGCCGGCCGCGGCGAGCTCGTCGAGGAAGGACTCGTTCGCGAACGTGTTGGAGAGCCCGCCGAGCGAACGCAGCGCCGTCGACCGGAGGAACCGGTAACGCAACGGCGCCGCCGGCACGCCCGACGTGGTGCCCGTCGTCTCGAAGCTGCGCACCAGCTTCCCGGTCAGATGGTTGTTCGGAAAGGCGTACGTGACCGGCGCGTTCCGCCCGGCGGAGTCGTCCGGGTCGGTGGGCAAGGTCGCCGGCAGCGACCCGGTGAGCGCGCCGGCGAGCAGCGTGCCCGGGTTGTCGTTCGGACGGCTGCCGTGCGTAGGGGAGCACAGCACGTGCTCCCACGCCACGACCTTCCCGGCGGTGACACCGCCGCGCAGGTCGTGTGCCATCGCGGGGCCCAGCGGTTCCCAGCCGTGCTCGTCCTGACGACGCCACTGCACGCGCACCGGCCTGCCCACCGCCTGGGACATCAGCGCGGCGTCGGCGCACGAGTCGTCGGCGCCGTTGTGGCCGTAGCAGCCGGCGGCCTCCTCGTAGACGACGCGCACCGAGTCGGTCGACAGGCCGAGCAGGTGGGCGATGGCGCCGCGCAGCGCGTAGACGTCCTGCGTACCCGACCACACCGTGGCCTGCACGCCTGCCGCGTCGGGTGCCGCGCGGACGTCCGCCACTCCACAGGACGCTCCCATCGCCCCGTGCATCTGGAACGGCGTGAAGTAGCTCGCCTCCCGCGTCGCCGCGGCCGACGCCAGCGCCTGGTCGACGTCGCCTACGTTCACCATCTCGACGCTCGCGTACTGGTTCGACGGGTCCCGCAGGGCCTGCGGGAGCGAGTCCTGCGGGACGAGCGGCTCTCCGTCGGCCCAGTCGACCTGGATGCCGGTGTCGGCGTCGGCCGCCTGGACCGCCGCCCACTCGGTACGGCCCACGACGCCGACGAAGTTCCCGCGCTGCACGACGGAGACGAAGCCCGGTATCGCCTTGGCCCTGGCCATGGAGTCCGGGTCGATCGAGACGAAGCGCGCGTTACGGCCCGACGGGCGGACCACACGACCGTGCAGCATGCCGGGCACTGTGACGTCGTGGACGTAGCGGAACCGGGCGGTGAGCTTGTCGGGCAGGTCGGCGCGCGCCATCGGACGGCCGACGACCGCGTAGTCGGCGGGCGACGCCGTGGGCGCCTTGGGATCGGCCGTCAGCACGACGGCGGCCTGGGCGACCAGGTGGTCGTACGTGACCTGCCGGTCCGTGCCCTCGAGCCGGAAGACGCCGTTGTCGGCGACCAGCTGGTCCTTGGACACGTGGAAGTACTGCGCGGCGAGGCCGAGCAGCGCCTGGTACGCCGTCGCCGCGGCCTGGCGTAGCTGTGGTCCGCCGTTCTGGACGGTCTTGCTCCCGGCTGTGACGCCCTGGTCGGGCGTGACCTCCGTGTCGCCCTGCACGTAGCCGACGTGTCCCGCGTCGAGGTGCATCTCCTCGACGACGATCTGCGTCAGGGCCGTCTGCGTGCCGGTGCCAAGCTCCACCTTGCCGCTGTGGATGGTCAGGCCCGACGGCGTCAGGACGAGCCAGGAGAGGGAGCCGGTGTCGCCGGTCTCGTCGATCCGCAGCCCGTCCTGCGCCTGCGCGGCGGCGTGGGCCTCGCGCGGACGCACCGCGACCGGGCCGAGGCTGAAGGCCACGGCGATCGAACCGATGCCTGCGAGGAACCCGCGGCGAGAGATGTCGGTGGCGGTCATGCGAGCACCTCCGGCGCGGCCTGGCGGATCGCCTCGATCATCCGGCGGTGGGCGCCACAGCGGCAGATGTAGTCGAAGGTCGACGCCGAGGACTTCCCGGAGAGGAAGGCCGCGATCTCGTCCTCGCTGGGCACGCTCGTGTCGCCGGCGGCTTTGCGCTGCCGCAGCCACCCGAGCGATCCCATGACGATCCCGTTGACGCAGTACGCGCACTGGGCGGCCTGCTTCTCGACGAACGTCCGCTGCAGCGGGTTCGGCGTTCCGTCCGCGTCGAGGGCGTCGAGCGTCTCGACGCTCGCGCCCTCCGCCACGGTGTTGAGCGGTGTCACGCAGGACCGTATGATCTCGCCGTCGACGAGAACAGTGCACGCTCCGCACTGGGAGACGCCACATCCGAACCTCGGGCCGTGCTGCCCCAGTCGGTCTCGCAGCACGTAGAGGAGGTCCTCGGCACCGTCGTCGACGGAGACGGCGAGGCGTCGGCCGTTGAGCATGAGGGTACGGGTCAGGGGTGTAGGCACCTTTCGGCTCCTTTCGGGGGGCATCCTGGGCGCCGGCCAGGCTCGCCCCCCTCTACGGCTCGCCCTCGTGATCGGTTCAACACAGGTCGGTCACCTACGAGCTGGCCACCCGGCGGGCCACGGGATCGCGGGCAGACTGGTACCGCATCGGGAGCGCCGTACCGCGACACGTCCGCTGACGGGAGAGACGTTGAACGCCGAGCGCACCACGGCCGACGCCGAGGGACCGGCGTGGCACGCGGCGGCCGACGGCTGGGCCGAGCACTGGGCGGGTTTCGCCGCGCCGGCACGCGAGGCGGTGGCGCAGGCGGCCGGGCTCACCGCCGGCACGGCGGTGCTCGACGCCGGCTGCGGCAGCGGCGAGTTCTGCGCGCTCGCCGCGTCCCGCGGCGCGCGGGTGAGCGGCATCGACGCGGCACCGGGGCTCGTCGAGATCGCGCGGCGTGCCGTACCGTCCGCCGAGATCCGGACCGGGCCGATCGAGCGCCTGCCGTGGCCGGACGCGAGCTTCGACCTGGTCACGGCGTTCAACGCGCTGCAGTTCGCCGCGGACGTCGGTGTGGCGCTCGCCGAGCTCCGGCGGGTCGCCGGCACCGGTGCGCAGGTCGCCGTCTGCAACTGGGGACGCGTCGAGGACAGCGAGATGGAGGCGGTCTTCCGCCCGCTCGCCGAGCTCAAGGCGCCGCGGGACCGGCCCGCACCACGGGTGCGTGAGCCGGGAGTGCTGGAGGACGTCGGCCGGCAGGCGGGCCTCACCGTCCGGTCGGCAGCGGAGGTGGACGTCCCCTACGCGTTCCCCGACCGCGCCGCTCTCGAGCGTGCGCTGCGTGCACTCGCCCCGGCATACGGCGTCGGCCCCGAGACGAGCGAGCCGGTCGTCGCGGCGACGGTCGAGACGGCGGCGTCACCGTACCGGCGCGCGGACGGCTCGTACCGCTTCGAGAACACCTACCGGTACGTCGTCTTCGCGGTCACGGCTTGAGCCGGTGGCCGGCGACGGCGTCGGCCGACCGGCTCGGGGAGGACATCACGCACGGTCAGCAGGTGGAACAGTTCGTCGTCGACACCTGGGACGGCTCGGCCTGGCAGCGACGCCCGGTCGGCACCGCGGCCGGCGTTCGTCGGCGCGTACCGAACGGTCGCACCGGGCACGTGGCGGCTCGCGCAACCCACCCGTTGGGCGGTACCGTTCGACCGACCGGGTGCGTGACGAGTCGCGGGCTGGGTATTTTCGATGTGGTCTGCCGGCTCCGGCGTGACAGCAGCGACTCCGGCGGGAGGTACGACATGGGTGAGGACCGGCAGTACACCTGGAACGGCCCGGGAGGTCCGTTCTCCGTGACCGTCGACGACGGGGTCTTCGCCCCGAGCAGCACGAGCCGGGTGCTCGGCGAGGCGTTGGAGGTCCGTCCCGGCGACACGGTCCTCGACACCGGGTGCGGGTGCGGGGTGCTGAGCTTCGCCGCGGCCAGGCTGGGCGCGGGCCGGGTCATCGGCTCCGACCTGTCGGCCGAAGCGGTCAAGTGCGCGACCAGGAACGCCGAGGCGCTCGGCCTGGACGACGTCACCGAGTTCCGTGCCGGCCCGCTGTTCGAGCCGGTACGCGACATCCGCGCCGACGTCATCATCGCCGACGTCAGCGGCATCCCCGACGCCGTCGCGAAGGTCACCGGCTGGTTCCCCGACGGCCACGGCGGTGGCCCCACGGGTGCGGAGCTCCCGGTCGAGATGCTCACCGAGATCGGCGACCACCTCACACCGAACGGCCGGGTCTACCTGCCGACCGCGAGCATCCAGGACGAGGACGCCGTGCTCGCCGCGGCCCGCCGCGTCTTC
>JAFMQP010000177.1 GCA_017354575.1 Acidothermales bacterium
CCGGCGCTGAGCCGAGCCTGAGAAGGGGCAGGCTCAGGGCGCCGTACGGGCACCCTCCCGGGTGCCCGCGGCGTCCACGGGGCGCTCGCCGAGCGGCAGGCGGACGACGAACCGCGCGCCGGGCCCGTTGTCCTCGACGGACACCTCGCCGCGATGGGCGGTGACGATGTCGTGCACGATCGCGAGCCCCAGGCCGTGTCCGCCCGCGTCCCTGCTGCGCGCCTCGTCCAGCCGGGTGAACCGTTCGAAGACGCGGCGCCGGTCGGCGGGCGCGATGCCGGGCCCGTCGTCGGCGACGGCGAGCGTCGCGGACGAGCCGTCGGCTGCGAGCGTGACGTCGACGCGGCTCGCGGCGTGCCGGATGGCGTTGTCGAGCAGGTTGCGCACCACGCGGGTGAGCGCGTCCGGGTCGCCGACGACGCGGGCCGCGGCGAGCTCGCCCTCCCCGATCTCGACGCGCGCCCAGCGGCGCGCCTGCCGCACCTCCACGAACAGGATCTCCTCGAGGTCGACCGGCTCGTGGCGCAGCCACGGGTCGGCGTCCAGCCGGGCCAGCTGGACGAGGTCGTCGACGAGGCGCGACAGCCGCAGCACGTCCGCGTGCAGGTCGGGCACGGCCGCGGCGAACGCGGGGTCGTCGGGGTGCCGCATCGCCACCTCGAGCTGCGTGCGGATCGCGGCGAGCGGGCTGCGCAGCTCGTGCGCGGCGTCCGCGACGAACTGCTGCTGCCGCCTGCCCGCGCCGTGCAGCCGGCGCAGCAGGTCGTTGAACGTCTCGGCCAGCCGGTGCAGCTCGTCGTGCGTGCCGGACGGCGTGAGCCGGAGCCGGAGGTCGGTGGTGCTCACCGCGGCGACCTGTCGGCGCAGCGACTCCACCGGCTGCAGCGCCCGCCCGACGAGCAGCCAGCCGACGATCCCGAGCAGGACGACGATGACGGGGACGCCGATGGCGAGCGTCGTCACCAGGTCGCCGACGCTGTCCTGGATGTCGTCGACGGGGCGGCCCACGTAGACGGTCAGGTGCCGGTCGCCGCTCACGCGTTCGGCGACGACCCGGTAGGTCTCGGCCTCCTCACCGACTCGGACGCCGCCCACCGTCCGGATCGTCGAGTGCTCCGCGGCCGCGGGCGTGAACCTGAAGATGCGGTGCCGGCCGGTGACGTTCGTGGAGGCGGCGTAGACCCGCCCGTCCGGCCGGACCACCTGGACGATCTCGCCGACCCGGCCGGCCGGGATGCCGCGGCGGATGTCGTCGCCGGTGGAGGCTGCGGCGACGTCGCTCGCCCGTTGCCGCAGCGTGCCGTCGAGCGCGCTGGTGAGCCCGCTCTGGATACGCACCACGAGCAGGATCGCCGCCAGCGCGGCGCCGATGGCGATGACGAGGGTCGCGGCGGCCGTCAGCCGGGCGCGCAGCGAGCGGCTCCACCACCAGGACGGCGGGCGCGGGCGGGCGAGGTCAGGCATCGTGGCGACCGAGCAGGTATCCGGCGCCGCGGACGGTGCGGATGGACTTGCAGCCGAACGGCGCGTCGACCTTCTTGCGCAGGTATCCGACGTAGACCTCGACCAGGTTGGGGTCGCCGCGGAAGTCCTCGGCCCAGACGTGCGTCAGGATCTGGTTCTTGCTGACCACGCGGCCGTGGTTGCGCATCAGGTACTCGAGCAGGGCGAACTCGCGCGGGGTGAGCGGGATGTCCCGCTCGCCGCGACGGCAGGTGTGCGCCGCCGGGTCGAGCTCGAGGTCGTCGACGTTCAGCACGGCGGGACGCTCGGGCGCGCCCCGGCGCAGCAGCGCCCGCAGCCGGGCGACGAGCACGACGAAGTGGAACGGCTTGGTGAGGTAGTCGTCCGCGCCGAGGTCGAGCGCGTCCGCCTCGTCGTACTCGCCGTCCTTCGCGGTGAGCATGAGGATGGGTGTCCAGACACCGGCGTCGCGCAGCCGGCGCGCGACGTCGTAGCCGTTCATCTTGGGCAGCATGATGTCCAGGATGACGACGTCGTACGGGTACTCCTTGGCCTGCCAGAAGCCCTCGGCGCCGTCGCTCACGTGGTCGACGGCGAAGCCCTCGGCGCCGAGCCCCCGCACCAGCGCCTTCGCGAGGCTCTCCTCGTCCTCGACCAGCAGTACGCGCACCGTCGTCCCCTCTCCCGTCGACATCCCAGTGTGCGCCATCGGCTCGCCGACCTGCCCGATATCCTCGAACCGTCGGCCGTCACCCACCCCCGGAGTCGCAACGGATGTCGTCTCGCGTAGGCGTGGTCACCTTTCCAGGATCGCTCGACGACCGCGACGCCCAGCGCGCCGTCCGGCTGGCCGGCGGCGAGCCGGTCGCGCTGTGGCACGGCGACGACGACCTGCACGGCGTCGCCGCGGTGGTGCTGCCCGGCGGGTTCTCGTACGGCGACTACCTGCGCTGCGGCGCGATCGCCCGGTTCGCGCCCGTGATGTCGGCGGTGGTGCGGGAGGCGCGGCGGGGGCTGCCGGTACTGGGCGTCTGCAACGGGTTCCAGGTGCTCTGCGAGGCGCACCTGCTGCCCGGCGCGTTGATCCGCAACGACAGCAGGCACTTCGTCTGCCGCGACCAGCGGCTGCGGGTCGAGAGCACCGACAGCGCGTGGACGGCCGGTTACGCCGTCGGCCAGGAGGTCGTCATCCCGCTGAAGAACGGCGAGGGCGGCTACGTCGCCGACCCCGCGACGCTGGACCGGCTGGAGGGCGAGGGCCACGTCGTCGTCCGGTACCTCGACGTCAACCCGAACGGGTCGGCGCGCGACATCGCCGGCGTCCGCAACGAGGCCGGCAACGTGGTCGGCCTGATGCCGCACCCTGAGCACGCCGTCGACGCCCTGACCGGACCCGGCACCGACGGCCTGCCGTTCTTCACCTCGGTGCTGGACGACCTGGTGCGCGCATGACCGCCTACCCGTCACGGGTTGATCATGTTCTCATGATCAACCCGTGCTTCACACAGGCTGCAGGTCGTGGGAAGGCGGGGTTCGTCGTGGGAAGCACCGAGGCGGCGGCCGGGTGAGCACCACGACGTCGCCGCGGCTCGACACGGTCGAGCGGGCGGCCGCGACGCCGGAGATCGAGCTGCCGTACGCCGAGCTGGGCGTCACGACCGACGAGTACGCGCGGATCCGCGCGATCCTCGGCCGGCGGCCGACGGCGAGCGAGCTCGCCATGTACTCGGTGATGTGGAGCGAGCACTGCTCGTACAAGTCCAGCAAGGTGCACCTGCGCAGGTTCGCCGAGATCCCCGCCGAGACGCGGGTCGGCAAGCTGCTCGCCGGCATCGGCGAGAACGCCGGCGTCGTCGACATCGGCCAGGGCTACGCCGTCACGTTCAAGGCCGAGTCGCACAACCACCCGTCGTACGTCGAGCCGTACCAGGGCGCGGCGACCGGGGTCGGCGGCATCGTCCGCGACATCCTCGCCATGGGGGCGCGCCCGATCGGCGTGATGGACGCGCTGCGCTTCGGCCCCGCGGACGCGCCCGACACCGCACGCGTACTGCCCGGCGTCGTCGCCGGCGTCGGCGGCTACGGCAACTGCCTCGGCCTGCCGAACATCGGCGGCGAGGTGTCGTTCGACCCCTGCTACCTCGGCAACCCGCTCGTCAACGCGCTCTGCGTCGGCGTGCTGCGGCACGAGGACCTCAAGCTCGCGCAGGCGCCGGGGCCGGGCAACAAGGTGATCCTGTACGGCGCCAAGACCGGCGGCGACGGCATCGGCGGCGCATCGGTGCTGGCGTCCGCGACGTTCGACGCCGAGGGCAAGCCCGCCAAGCGGCCGAGCGTGCAGATCGGCGACCCCTTCACCGAGAAGCTGCTGATCGAGTGCTCGCTCGAGCTGTTCCGCGACGACCTCGTCGTCGGCATCCAGGACCTCGGTGCGGCGGGACTGTCCTGTGCCACGAGCGAGCTCGCGTCCGCCGGCACCGGCGGCATGGACGTGACGCTCGACGACGTCCCGCTGCGCGATCCCTCGCTCACGCCCGAAGAGATCCTGATGAGCGAGTCGCAGGAACGCATGATGGCCGTCGTCGAGCCGGGCAAGGTCGACGCGTTCCTCGCCACCTGCGCCAAGTGGGAGGTCGAGGCCACCGTCGTCGGCACCGTCACCGGCACGGGACGGCTGCGCATCGCCTGGCACGGCGAGACGATCGTGGACGTCCCGCCGCGTACGGTCGCGCACGAGGGCCCCGTCTACGAGCGGCCGTACGAACGCCCCGAGTCGCTGGATGCGTTGCGGCGTAACGATCCTGGCGTGCTGCCGCGCCCGTCGTCCGGCGCCGAGCTGCGCGCGTCGCTGCTACGGGTCGTCGCCGCGCCGGAGCAGGCGGCGAAGAGCTGGGTCACCGACCAGTACGACAGATACGTCCTCGGCAACACCGTGCTGGCCACGCCGGACGACGCCGGCGTGCTGCGCGTCGACGAGGAGACCGGGCTCGGCATCGCGCTCTCGCTCGACGGCAACGGCCGGCAGTGCGCGCTCGACCCCTACACCGGTGCGCAGCTCGTGCTCGCGGAGGCGTACCGGAACGTCGCGGTGAAGGGCGCACGACCGCTGGCGGTGACCGACTGCCTCAACTTCGGCTCGCCGGAGGAGCCCGGCGTGATGTGGCAGTTCACCGAGACGATCCGCGGCCTCGTCGACGGGTGCGGCGAGCTGGGCGTGCCGGTCACCGGCGGCAACGTCAGCTTCTACAACCAGACCGGCGACACCCAGATCCACCCGACGCCCGTCGTCGGCGTCCTCGGCGTCCTCGACGACGTGCGGCGCCGGGTGCCCGCCGGCCTGGTCGACGGCGGCTCGCTGTTCCTCGTCGGCGAGACGCGTGACGAGCTCGGCGGTTCGGCGTGGGCGCACGTCGAGCACGGCCACCTCGGTGGTGCGCCGCCGCGCGTCGACCTCGCGGCCGAGCGCGCCCTGGCCGAGCTGGTGCACGGGCTCGCCGCCCGCGGTGCGGCGCTCGCCGCGCACGACCTGTCCGGCGGCGGGCTCGCCCAGGCACTGGTGGAGAGCTGTCTCGCGGGCGGCGTCGGTGCCACCGTGGCGCTGCCCGCCGGCGTCGACCCGTTCGTCGCGCTGTTCAGCGAGTCGTCCGCCCGGGCACTGGTGCTCGTCCGGCCCGAGGACGCCGATCCGCTGACCGCGCGGTGCGCCGAGCTCGCCCTGCCGGTCGCGCGGCTGGGCGACGCCGGGGGTGACGTGCTATCCGTGACGGGGTTCTTCGACGTCCCGCTCGCCGAACTGCGCGAGACGCACGAGGGCACGCTGCCGCGCCTGTTCGGCTAACGGACGAGCTCGGCAGGCGTGAACGTCATCTCGTGCGGTTTGGTCACCGACACCACTCCGCTGCCGGTGACCCGTTCGACCTCGACGTAGGACCCGTCGTCACCCAGCTCCAGCACGGTGACCGACGGCTCGTCCGGGTCGACGATCCAGTACGAGGGCACCTTCGCGCGCTCGTAGAGGTTCCGCTCGGTGACGAGGTCGTGGCCGCGGTTGGACGGTGAGAGCACCTCGACCGCAAGCAGCGGCGGCGGCACAGGGCTGTCCGTGTCGTCGCGAGGGATGACGAGGACGTCCGGCTGTACCTGGCTGTGCGGCCCGGCGTCGACGTCGAACGGCGCGACGAGCACCTCGAGCTGCCGCGGCAGGATGTTGTACATGTTCGCGGCGAGCGTGGTCACCGCCCGTTGGTGGATGTGGCTGGGCGCGGGGCTCGAGACGATGACTCCGTCGACCAGCTCATGCCGCCGGCCGTCGTCCGGCAGGGCGTCGAGGTCGGGGACGTCGAAAGCCTCGGGCCGACCCAGATAGATCGTGCCGTCCACGATCTGCACGCGGGCGTCGCGCGGGTAGGCGGTCAGGTCGGCGATGGTCACCGAGCCGCAGTCCGTCGTCATGGCAGTCATGATCGCTCCTCGTTCGCTCCATCTGTCAAGCGTGGAGCAAGAGCGGCGGGATTCCGGTTGTCCACAACCGATCTGGGCACGTCCGGCGTGTCCTGCCACCGTCCACGGCGCGACGGTGGTCAACTGACGGCAGACGCCGGGGCGAGGGAGGGGAAGGCCTTCGCCCCGGCGTTGCCATCCCACCGTCGGCGCCGCGGCCTATGCTGCGGCCGTGCCGAACAAGCCCGTCCCCGGTGGTGCCGCCGCGGTCGACCGGGTGCTGTCGGCGTTCGACGCCGGGCAGCGGCCGCCCCGCGCCGATCTCGCCACCGCCGTACGCCACCTCGCCTGGCTGCTCGCCCAGGACGCGCCGGGCAGGTCCGTGGAGCTGCGCGTGCCGCCGTACGCGGCCGTGCAGTGCGTCGCCGGGCCACGCCACACCCGGGGAACGCCGCCGAACGTGGTCGAGACCGACCCGGTCTGCTGGGTGCTGCTCGCCACGGGGCGGCTCGCCTGGGCTGAGGCCGTCCGCGACGGCCGCGTGCGGGCCGCCGGCAACCGCGCCGACCTCGCGGCGTACCTGCCGCTTGCCGGGGTGCCGCGGGCGTGAGCTGCGCGGATGCTCCTCGCCGGGGCAGCGCATAGACTCGGGGCGTGCCCTCCCGTGACGGCAAGCTCAGCCACGAGATCGATCCCTCCGACCGCGGTCCGCAGGACGCCTGCGGCGTCCTCGGCGTCTGGGCGCCGGGCGAGGACGTCGCCAAGCTCGCCTACTTCGGCACCTACGCGCTGCAGCACCGCGGCCAGGAGTCGGCGGGCATCGCCGTCGGCGACGGCCGGCAGATCGTCGTGGTCAAGGACATGGGCCTGATCGCGCAGGTCTTCGACGAGGCCACGCTCGCCTCCCTCACCGGGCACGTCGCCATCGGCCACTGCAGGTACTCCACCACCGGCTCGTCGGTCTGGGCGAACGCGCAGCCGACGTTCCGTCCCACCGGCGCCGGCGGCCTCGCGCTCGCGCACAACGGCAACCTCACCAACACCGGCGAGCTGGTCGGCCGGGCGCGCCGCGCCCTCGCCGACGAGGTGCTGTTCCCCGCCCTCGACGAGGAGTCGAGCACCGACACCGGCGTGCTCACCGAGCTGCTCGCCCGCGGCGACGACGTCGTGCAGGCGGCCGTCGAGCTGCTGCCCGACGTCCGCGGCGCGTACTCGCTCGTCTTCATGGACGAGACCACGCTGTACGCCGCCCGCGATCCGCAGGGCGTCCGCCCGCTCTCCCTGGGCCGGCTGGACGGCGGCGGCTGGGTCGTGGCGAGCGAGACGTGCGCGCTTGACATCCTCGGCGCCGCCTTCGTCCGCGACGTCGCGCCCGGCGAGGTGGTCGCGGTCGACGAGCACGGCGTACGCAGCCGGCGGTTCGCCGAACCGGAGCCCAAGGGCTGCATCTTCGAGTACGTCTACCTCGCCCGGCCGGACTCCGTGATCGCCGGCCGCAGCGTGCACGCCACGCGCGTCGCGATCGGGCAGCGGCTCGCGGACGAGGCGCCCGCGGACGCCGACATGGTGATCCCGACGCCGGAGTCCGGTACGCCCGCGGCGATCGGGTACGCGCAGCGCAGCGGGCTCCCGTACGGCCAGGGCCTCACCAAGAACAGCTACGTCGGGCGCACGTTCATCGAACCGAGCCAGACCATCAGGCAGCTCGGCATCCGGCTGAAGCTCAACCCGCTACGTGAGGCCATCGCGGGCAAGCGCCTGGTCGTCGTCGACGACTCCATCGTGCGCGGCAACACCCAGCGTGCCATCGTGCGGATGCTGCGCGAGGCGGGCGCGGCCGAGGTGCACGTCCGGATCGCCAGCCCTCCGGTGCGCTGGCCGTGCTTCTACGGGATCGACTTCGCGTCCCGCTCGGAGCTCGTCGGCGCGGGCCTGTCCGTGGAGGAGATCCGCGCCTCCATCGGTGCCGACTCGCTCGGCTACATCTCCCTGGCCGGCCTGACCGAGGCGACGACGGTGCCGGCCGACCGGCTCTGCCGGGCCTGCTTCGACGGCCAGTACCCGATCCCGCTGCCCGACGAGAAC
>JAFMQP010000178.1 GCA_017354575.1 Acidothermales bacterium
GAACTGCCGCTGCCACCGGCCGCACCGCGAGACCCGCTGACGCGGCGGCCGTGACCCTGGCGCCGCGCCCGCGGCGTCTTGTACGGTCCGGACCATGCCACTCGACCCGTCGTTCATCGGACGGACGTACCCGCCGACGCCTCCCTACGAGGTCGGCCGGGAGAAGATCAGGGAGTTCGCCCGCGCAGTCGGCGACGACAACCCCGCGTACGCCGACCCCGACGCCGCGCGCGCCCTCGGCCACCAGGACGTCATCGCCCCGCCGACGTTCCCGATCGTCGTGACGATGGACGCCTGGCACCGGGTCGTCGCCGACCCCGCGCTCGGGCTGGACTACAGCAGGGTCGTGCACGGCGACCAGAAGTTCGTCTACGTCCGCCCGGTGCGTGCCGGCGACCGGCTGCAGGTGACGGTCACCGTCGAGAACATCCGCTCGGCCGCTGGCAACGACCTCGTCACCATCCGGGCCGACGTGGCCACCACCGACGGCGAACCGGTCTGCACGAGCTACGCCACGCTCGTTGCCCGGGGCACCGCCGAGGAGGCCGCGTGACCGGCAGGCTGGCGGCCTCGGACGTCGAGGTCGGGGAGGAGCTGCCGCCGATCACCGTCCCGGTGCGGCGCGACAACCTGGTCAGGTACGCGGGCGCGTCCGGCGACTTCAACCCGATCCACTGGAACGAGCGCATCGCGAAGAGCGTGGGCCTGCCCGACGTGATCGCGCACGGCATGTTCACCATGGGCGCCGCGGTCACCTGTGTCACCAGGTGGGCGGGCGACCCGGCCGCCGTGGTCGAGTACGGCGTCCGGTTCACCAAGCCCGTCGTGGTGCCGAACGACGACAAGGGCGCCGAGCTGCACGTCACCGGCAGGGTCGCGGAGCTGGACGACGCCGGCCTGGCCCGCGTCGACCTCGACGTCTCCGCCGGCGGCGTCAAGGTGCTCGGCCTGGTGCGCGTGATGGTGGCCCTGGCCGGCGCGGGTTCCGGGGACGGCGGAGTCCGGCACCGATGAACGTGCAGCGGAACGTGGCAATCGCCCCGTACACGACGCTGCGGGTCGGCGGGCCGGCCGCGCGGTTCGTGGAGTGCACGGAACAGGACGAGCTCGTCGCGGCGGTCACGGCCGCCGACGAGACCGCCGAGCCGGTGCTCGTGCTCGGCGGCGGCAGCAACCTGGTCGTGTGCGACGACGGGTTCGACGGCACGGTCGTGCGCGTCCTCACCACCGGCGAGGAGGTCCGGGCGGACGGCGACCTGCTGCACGTCACCTGGCAGGCGGGCGAGCCGTGGGACGACCTGGTCGCGCGCTGCGTCGACGAGGGGATCGCGGGCGTCGAGTTCCTGTCCGGCATCCCCGGGCTGGCGGGCGCGACGCCGATCCAGAACGTGGGCGCGTACGGCCAGGAGGTCGCGGAGGCGATCGAGGCGGTGCGCGTCCTCGACCGCCGCACCGGGAGGGTCGTCACGCTCACGCCGGACGAGTGCCGGTTCAGCTACCGCGGCAGCGCGTTCAAGGGCGACGACAGGTACGTCGTCCTCGCCGTGACCTTCGGACTGCGGCGTAGCGGGGAGTCGAGCCCGGTGCGGTACGCGGAGGTCGCGCGGACGCTCGGCGTCGAGGAGGGCACGCGGGTCCCGCTCGCGGCCGCGCGCGAGGTCGTGCTCGGGCTGCGCGGGGGCAAGGGCATGGTGCTCATGGAGGACGACCACGACACCTGGAGCGCGGGCTCCTTCTTCACCAACCCCCTCGTGACGGCCCACGTCGCAGCGACGCTGCCTTCCGACGCGCCCCGGTGGCAGGCCGCGGACGGACGGGTGAAGGTGTCGGCGGCTTGGCTGATCGAGCGGTCCGGGTTCGGCAAGGGCTACGGCGCCGGGTTCGCGAAGATCTCCACCAAGCACACACTCGCGCTCACCAACAGGGGCGGCGCGACGGCGAGCGACGTGCTCGCCCTGGCCCGCGAGGTGCGCGACGGCGTGCGGGCGGCGTTCGGCGTCGAGCTCACCCCCGAGCCGATCCTGGTCGGCGAGAAGCTGTGAACCGCGGCGCGGCGGGCGTCAGCTCGGCCGTCGTCGCCGGAGGACGCCACACCTCCGCGAGCTCGGCCGCCAGGGTGTCGAACAGGCGGGCGACGTCGGCGCGGCCGGTCTCGTGCATCGCCTCGGCGACGACCATCGCGCTCGTCGTGTCCGGCCGGACGGCGGACGCCGCGCTCTGCCGGTGCGTCCAGCGCCGCGCGTGGGCGTGGCCGGCGGTGTCGGCGTAGACCACCTCACCGGGGTACGGCGTCTCCTCCCCGCCGGCGAACGGCAGGTAGCGCTCGTCGCCGTCGGCGTACCGCATCCGCAACGGCCAGCTGACGCGGTCGGCGTCGAGCACCGCGACCGGCACGGCGAACGCGAGCGACACCGCGTTGCACAGGTCGACCAGCGGATGCAGGGACGGCAGCGCCCGCTCCTTCCGGTACCGCCGCGCCAGCGACTCCGCCGCGCAGCGGTACCGCGTCGGCTTCAGGCCCATCCGGGCGAACGCCCGCCGCCACGCCCTGACCTCCGGCAGCTCCGACTCCGGTCCCGCGGCGAGCCGCTCGTCCGCCACGCCGCAGAACCGCTGGACCCGGTCTCCGACGCCGGCGTCCGCGGTGACGCCGGTGACGTACAGGCAGCCGGCCGCCAGGTCAGGGAAGTCGCGCCATATCTCCGGTGCGTGGCCGAACTCGATCACCCGTCCACCTCCATGACCCCGCAGGAGGGCGGCGCGACCATCGCGCGCCTGCTCAGCCCAACCAGACGGCGCCGGTGACGACGACCACGAGCACAACTACCAGGTAGCCGCCGATCGCCCACTGCCGCGCCAGCGCGGAAAGCACGACGCCGACGAGCGGCAGCACCACGCCGACGGCGATAGCGGCGTTGAGGTACACCTCGCGACGGTGCGCGTCACCCGCGGGCGTCCCGGTACTGAGGAACGGCAGGTACGCGGCGAAGCCCAGCCAGGCGAGCACCAGCGGCGCGACCGTGCAGACCATCGCGAGAAGCGGCGGGGCCCACTGCGGCACCGGCCACCGCATGACACGCGGGGACATCGGACGGAAGGACTGGGTGTCGTCGTCCTGCTCGTGCCCCACCGAGCTGGTGCCCATCGGGCCAGTATGCGTCCGTCGGGGCGCCCGTAGGTGCCGTTCGTCGGATAGCTTCTGGTCATGGCGGGACTCACCCTGGCCGAGGAGCTGGCGCTCCTCGGGTACGACGATGAGAGCGGCAAGCAGGTCGGCGGGATGTTCGTGTCGTACGGCCTCGCCGGCGCGCTGCTCGCCGAGCTGGCGCTGCTGCGCCGGATCGAGCTCACCGACAAGCGGGTCGCCGTGACCGACCCGTCGCCCACCGGCGACGCCCTGCTCGACGACGCGCTGCGCCGCGTCGCCGAGCATCCGGGGCGCCGTCCCGCGCGCTGGGTGGACGTACTGCGCAAGGGCGTCGAGCGCGCCGTGCTCGACCGGCTCGTGGCGTCCGGGTACCTGCGCCGGGAGGAGGGCAGGGCCCTGTTCGTCGTCCCCGTCACCAGGTATCCCGCGGGCGCCGGCACGGCCGAGCGGGACGCGCGACTGCGGCTCGCGGACGCCGTGCGCCCCGGCTCGACGCCGGACCAGCGCACCGTGACCCTCGCCCTGCTCGCGCACGCGTGCGGGATGGACGCGCAGGCGTTCCCGGGGGTCGCCAAGAAGGTCCTGCACCGTCGGCTGGACGAGCTCGCCGCGGGGGACTGGGCGGCACAGGCGACCATGCGGGCCGTCGAGGTGGTGCGGGCGGCGCTGCTGACCGCCACGACCACCGCGGCCACGTCCGGCACCTGACGGCGCGGCCTACGCCGCCAGCCAGGCGTCGACGCCGGCGAGCAGGCTCTCGCGGACGTGGGCGGGCGCGACCGAACCGCGGATGGACTGGCGCGCGAGCTCGGCCAGCTCGGCGTCGGTGAAGTCGTGCACGTCGCGGGCGACGCCGTACTGCGCGGTGAGCCGCGGGCCGAACAGCAGCGGGTCGTCGGCGCCGAGCGCGAGCTGCGCGCCCGCCTCGTACAGCTCCCGCAGCGGCACGTCGCGCGGTTTCGCGTACACGCCGAGCGAGACGTTCGACCACGGGCACACCTCGAGCGTCACGCCCTCGGCGACGACGCGGGCGAGCAGCTCGGGGTCCTCGGCGCAGCGTACGCCGTGGCCCAGCCGCCGCGCGTCCAGGTCGTCCAGGCACGCGCGCACGTGCGCCGGCCCGCACAGCTCGCCGCCGTGCGGGACGGCCGGCAGCCCGGCGCGGCGGGCGATGGCGAACGCGTGGGCGAACTCGGCGGTCTCGCCGCGGCGCTCGTCGTTGGACAGGCCGAAGCCTACGACGCCGCGCCCGACGTACTGGGCCGCCAGCCGGGCGAGGGTGCGGGCCTCCATCGGGTGCCGGATCCGGCTCGCGGCGACGATCACGCCGATGCCGAGTCCGGTGGCGGCGGACGCCTCGCGGGCCGCGTCGAGGACGAGCTCGACGAACGCGGTCAGCCCGTGGAAGTGGTTGGCGTAGCCGGACGGGTCGACCTGGATCTCCAGCCAGCCGGACCCGTCCGCGACGTCGTCCTCCGCCGCCTCACGCAGCAGCCGGCGGACGTCCGCCTCGGTGCGCAGCACCGACCTGGCGACGTCGTAGAGCCGCTGGAACCTGAACCAGCCACGCTCGTCCGCCGCCGACAATTGCGGTGGCCACTCGTCGCGCAGCGCGTCGGGCAGGTGCACGCCGTGCGCGTCGGCGAGCTCGACCAGCGTCCCGTGCCGCATCGAGCCGGTGAAATGCAGGTGCAGGTGCGCCTTCGGCAGCGCGTCCAGCGGGCGCCGCACTCCGGTGCCCCCTTCGGTCAGCTCACTTGGCCTCGGCGAACAGCCGCTGCAGCCGGGACACGCCCTCGACGAGGTCGTCGTCGCCGAGCGCGTACGACAGCCGCAGGTACCCCTCGGTGCCGAACGCCTCGCCGGGCACGACGGCGACCTCGGCCTCCTCCAGCGCGACCTCGGCCAGCTCGATCGACGTCTTCGGCGTGTGGCCGCGGATGTCCCTGCCGAGCAGGCCCTTCACCGACGGGTAGGCGTAGAACGCGCCCTCCGGCTCGGGGCAGGTGACGCCGTCGATCTCGTTCAGCATCCGCACGATCGTCTGCCGGCGCCGGTCGAACGCCGTCCGCATCGCCGCGACCGCGGCGAGGTCGCCTGCGACCGCGGCGAGCGCCGCGCGCTGCGAGACGTTGGCGACGTTGCTGGACGCGTGCGAGTGCAGGTTCGTCGCCGCCTTGACCACGTCGACGGGGCCGAGCATCCAGCCGACCCGCCAGCCGGTCATCGCGTACGTCTTCGCGACGCCGTTGACGACCACGCAGGTGTCGGCGAGCTCGGGCACCAGCACCGGCATGGACGCGAACGTCGCGTCGCCGTAGACCAGGTGCTCGTAGATCTCGTCGGCGACGACCCAGAGGCCGTGCTCGACGGCCCACTCGCCGATCGCCTCGACCTGCTCCGGGGTGTAGACGGCGCCGGTCGGGTTGCTCGGGGAGTTGAACAGCAGCGCCTTGGTGCGGCCGGTGCGGGCGGCCTCGAGCTGCTCGACGCTCGCGCGGTAGCCGGTGGTCTCGTCGGTGACGACGTCGACGGGTACGCCGTCGGCGAGCTTGATCGACTCGGGGTAGGTCGTCCAGTACGGCGTCGGCACCAGCACCTCGTCGCCCGGGTCGAGGATCGCGGCGAACGTCTCGGCGACGGCCTGCTTGCCGCCGTTGGTCACCAGGACCTGGTTCGCGGCAACGCGGTAGCCGGAGTCGCGCAGCGTCTTGGCCGCGAGCGCCTCCTTCAGCTCGGGGAGGCCGCCGGCGGGTGTGTACTTGTGGTTCTTCGGGTCGCGGCAGGCGGCGACCGCGGCCTCGACCACGTGGGCGGGCGTCGGGAAGTCCGGCTCGCCCGCGCCGAAGCCGATGACCGGGCGGCCCGCGGCCCGAAGCGCCTTGGCCTTGGCGTCGACGGCGAGCGTCGCGGACTCGGTGATGGCGGCGAGCTTGGCGGAGACCCTCGGCTTGACGGGTGAGGCTGGTGACGCGGTCATGCGGTCATCGTCCCATCAGGCTCCGACGGGACGTCACCGGCATCCACGTGGCGAGACGGTCCGGTGTGGACCCGTTCGACGTCCGTGGGCCTCGCCCCGTACACTCGGTGGTTGGCGGTTCCTGCCGCCCGTCGGGGCATGTCCCCCGGTCGGGACGGTGCGGGCTGTCGTAGGGCAGTAGCTCAATTGGCTAGAGTACCGGTCTCCAAAACCGGCGGTTGGGGGTTCGAGTCCCTCCTGCCCTGCGCCGTGATGAACGCGAGTAAGAGGACTCAGTGACCGAGACCAGGGGCACCACAAAGCCCGCGAAGCGCACCGCCGAGGAGAAGTCGGGCGAGTACGTCCCGCGCGGCGTGCTGCGCAGCTTCGCCAGCGCGCCTGCCGTCTTCTACCGCGAGTGCGTGGCCGAGCTGCGCAAGGTGGTCTGGCCGACGGGGCGTGAGGTCGTCACGTACACGACCGTCGTGCTGGTGTTCGTCCTCGTGCTCATCGGCATCGTCACCGGGCTGGACCTGCTGCTCGGCAAGGGCGTGCTGCGGATCTTCAGCTGACTCCCGCGCGTGCCCCCGACCACCAGTGAGACGAAAGAGCACATCAACGTGAGCGACATGCTGCCGGACGACCACCGGCCCGCGCAGGGCGACGCGGCGGAAGCCGAGCCCCCCGCGGCGCCGGCGTTCGGCGTGCCCGCGGCGGAGGCCGAGAGCGCTCCGGAGGCCGAGACCGCTGCGGCACCGGAGCCGGTCGACGTTCCGGCGGAGGCCCAGGACGCGGCGGAGCCGGTCGAGTCCCCGGCCGTCGCGGAGCCGACCGCGGCCGAGGCCAACGGCACGGCGGACGCGGTCGAGGCGGACGACGACGACCCGCTCGCCGACCTGCGGAACCGGCTGCGCAACTCGATCGGCGACTGGTACGTCGTCCACTCCTACGCCGGGTACGAGAACCGGGTGAAGGCCAACGTCGAGAGCCGCATCCAGTCGCTCAACATGGAGGACTACATCTTCGAGGTCCAGGTGCCCACGCAGGAGGTCACCGAGATCAAGGGCGGTAAGAAGCAGCAGGTCAACCAGAAGATGCTGCCCGGCTACGTGCTCGTCCGGATGGACCTCACCGACGAGTCCTGGTCCGTGGTCCGGCACACGCCGGGCGTCACCGGCTTCGTGGGCGTGGGCAACAAGCCCGCACCGCTTTCCACCGACGAGATCGTCGCGCTGCTCGCGCCCGCCGTGGAGAAGAAGGCGGTGAAGGAGGCGCCGAAGAAGGTGGAGTTCGAGGCCGGCGAGTCCGTCACCGTCATGGAGGGCCCGTTCGCCACGCTGCCCGCGACCATCAGCGAGATCAACGTGGACTCCCAGAAGCTCAAGGTGCTGGTCTCGATCTTCGGCCGGGAGACGCCCGTCGAGCTCTCCTTCGACCAGGTGCAGAAGATCTGACCATCCCGCATTACAGGTAACGAAGGACGGAACGGGTATGCCTCCCAGGAAGAAGCTCGCCGCGGTCGTCAAGCTGCAGATCCAGGCCGGTCTGGCGACGCCGGCCCCGCCGGTCGGTCCGGCGCTGGGCCAGCACGGCGTCAACATCATGGAGTTCTGCAAGGCGTACAACGCCGCCACCGAACAGCAGCGCGGCAACGTCGTGCCGGTGGAGATCTCGGTCTACGAGGACCGCAGCTTCACGTTCGTCACCAAGACGCCGCCGGCGGCCGAGCTGCTGAAGAAGGCGGCGGGCGTCGAGAAGGGCAGCGGCGAGCCGCACAAGACCAAGGTCGCCACGGTCACCCGTGACCAGGTGCGCGAGATCGCGCGCACCAAGATGTCCGACCTGAACGCCAACGACGTCGAGGCCGCG
>JAFMQP010000383.1 GCA_017354575.1 Acidothermales bacterium
TGAACTCCGCCTCGCCGGTGGCCTGCCGCAGCGGCCGCACCTCGACGCCGGGTGCGGTCATGTCGCAGACGAAGTACGTGATGCCGCGGTGCTTCGGCACGTCCGGGTCGGTGCGCGCGACGAGCAACGCCCACCGCGCGACGTGCGCGAGCGACGTCCACACCTTCTGCCCGTCGACCACCCAGCCGTCGCCGTCAGGGACGGCACGCGTGCCGAGGCCGGCGAGGTCCGAGCCCGCGCCCGGCTCGCTGAACAGCTGGCACCAGATGTCCTCGCCGGTCCACAGCGGACGCAGCCACCGCTCGCGTTGCTCGTCGGTGCCGTACGTCGCGATCGTCGGCGCCGCCATGCCGAGCCCGATGGTGTTGCGCTCCGGGTCGTTCGTCGGCGCGCCCGCCGCCTCGAACGCCGCGTCGACGGACGACTGCCACGCCCGCGGCGCACCCAGCCCGCCCATCCCCGGTGGATAGTGCACCCAGGCGAGACCGGCGTCGAAACGCTTGCGCAGGAAGGCGATCCGCTCCGTCGACGTCGGGTCGTTTGCGGCGAGGAACGCCCCCACGCGCGCCTGTACGTCGGACTCGGTGAGCTCCGTCGTCACTGCTGCCTCTCCTCCCGGTACGGACGCAGCTCGCGGCGGGCGAGCGACCGGCGATGCACCTCGTCCGGCCCGTCAATGAACCGCATGGTGCGTGCTTGTGCCCACAGGCTCGCGAGCGGGAAGTCCTGCGACAGGCCGGCCGCGCCGTGCGCCTGGATCGCCTTGTCGAGTATCCACTCGACGGCGGCGGGCGCGGCGATCTTGATGGCCTGGATCTCCGTGTGCGCGCCGCGGTTGCCACGGGTGTCCATCAGCCATGCGGTCTTCAGCACGAGCAGCCGCAGCTGCTCGATGCGCACCCGCGACTCGGCGATCCACTCCTGCACCACGCCGTGGTCGGCGAGCGGGCGGCCGAATGCCTTACGCGACACCGTGCGCCGGCACATCAGCTCGACAGCGCGTTCGGCCATCCCGATCATCCGCATGCAGTGGTGGATGCGACCAGGACCGAGCCGGGCCTGCGCGATCGCGAAGCCGTCGCCCTCTCCGCCGACGAGGTTCGCGGCGGGTACGCGTACGTCGTCGAACACGACCTCGGCGTGACCGCCGTGCGCTCCGTCGTCGTAACCGAAGACCTGCATGCCGCGGCGGACGTCGACGCCCGGGGTGTCGCGGGGCACGAGCACCATGCTCTGCTGCCGGTGCGTTGCGGCGTCCGGGTCGGTGCGTCCCATCACGATCAGCACCTCGCACGACGGCGCCATCGCGCCGGACGACCACCACTTGCGCCCGTTGACGACGTAGTCGTCGCCGTCGCGTTCGATGCGCGTGCGGATGTTGGTGGCGTCCGACGACGCGATGTCCGGCTCGGTCATGCAGAACGCCGACCTGATGGTGCCGTCGAGCAGCGGTGCGAGCCAACGGCGTTGCTGCTCGGGTGTGCCGAACTCGTTCAGCAGCTCCATGTTGCCGGTGTCGGGCGCGGCGCAGTTGAGCGCTTCCGGCGCCAGGTGCGGGCTGCGTCCGGTGATCTCGGCGAGCGGCGCGTACTGCAGGTTGGTGAGCCCGGCGCCGCCGTCGCCGGCGTAGAACAGGTTCCACAGGCCGCGTTCGCGTGCCTCCGCCTTGAGTTGCTCGACCACCGGCGGGCGGTGCCACGCCGACGTCTCGGCGAGCTGGTCGGCGAAGACCGGCTCGGCGGGGTAGACGTGCCCGGTCATGAACGCCTCGAGCTCGCCGCGGAGCTGTTCGGTGCGAGCGTCATAGCCGAAGTCCATGCGTTCACCGGCCTTCCAGGATCGTGAGCCCGCGTTGCGACAACGGGACGACAGCCTCGCCGATCGTGTCGAAACCCGGCCCGACGGTCTTGCCCTGCAGGTTGCGGTAGTGGATGCCCTCGGCGATCACGGCGAGCTTGAAGTGCCCGAACGCGATGTACCAGGGGAGGTCGGTGAGGTCGGTGCCGGTGCGCGCGGCGTACCGCTCGGCCAGCTCGGACGCGGGAGGGAAGCCGGCCTCCCGCGTGACGCCGCCGCGCAACGGTGTTTCCGGGATCTCGGTGAGCGCGTCCCAGTAGACGGCCAGCAACCCGAGGTCCGCGAGCGGGTCGCCGAGGGTCGCCATCTCCCAGTCGACGACGGCGACGATGCGGTCGTCGTCGGACACGATCGTGTTGTCCAGCCGGTAGTCGCCGTGCACGACCGTGTGCCGGTGCGTGACAGGGATCCCGGCGGACAGCCGCGCGTGCAGCTCGTCGAGCGCGGGCAGGTCGCGGCTGCGGGACGCGTCCAGCTGCGTGCGCCAACGCTTCAGCTGGCGGGTGAGGTAGCCGTCCGGACGGCCGAAGTCGGTGAGCCCCACGGCATCCGGCGCGACGGCGTGCAGGGCGGCGAGCACGTCGACGAGAGCGTACGAGAGCAGCCGCGCGCGTTCGGCGCCTAACCGTGCAGTCTGCCGCTCGCTGCGGTAGACGGTGCCGGGCACGTCGGCCATCAGGTAGAAGGGGGCGCCGAGGACGTCGGCGTCCTCGTGCAGCAGCACCATCGCCGGGACGGGTACGTCGGTCTTCGCGAGCGCGGCCATCACGGTGTACTCGCGGCGCATGTCGTGCGCCGTCGCCAGCA
>JAFMQP010000021.1 GCA_017354575.1 Acidothermales bacterium
CCACGCCGACGCCGCCGACTACCGCGAGCTGCTCGGGCAGGACATGCGCATCGACGTGATCCCGAACATGACCGACGTCGGCACCGCCGAACCCGCGCCGCTGGCCGAGCACACGGTGATTGCGGCCGGGCGGCTCGGGCGGCAGAAGGGCTTCGACATGCTGATCGACGCCTTCGCCCGCACCGTCCCCGACCACCCGGACTGGCGGCTGCGCATCTTCGGCGGCGGGCGGCTCGCGACCGAGCTGCAGAACCGTGTCGCGGAGCGCGGCATGACAGGTCACATCGCCTTGCCGGGCCGGACGTCGCGTCTCGGTGAACAGATGCGCAATGCGTCGGTGTACGCGCTGTCGTCGCGTTACGAGGGTCTGCCGATGGTGTTGCTCGAGGCGATGGCGTACGGCGTACCCGCGGTCGCGTTCGACTGCCACACCGGGCCCGCCGACATCGTCACCGACGGCGTGGACGGGTTGCTCGTACCACCGCGTGACGTCGGTGCGCTCGCCAGGGCGATGGCCCGGTTGATGGACGACCGTGAGCTGCGGCGCCGGTACGGGGCAGCGGCGATGACGTCGGTGCGCCGTTACGACACCGCACGCGTGTCGCCGTTGTGGCGTCGGCTGATCACGGAGCTGACTTACCCCGACGGACGGTGACCGCCGCCGCCCGGGGAAATCGGTTCGGGGGGAGGGTTACGCCCCCTATGCCCGGGTAGCCGAGCCCCTTGTCAATCCAAGGGTGCAGGAGCGCACGATGCAGAACGGAAAAGAGATCGCCGCGGGCGTCGCCTTTGGCTACCTGCTCGGCAGGACCAAGAAGATGAAGCTCGCGCTGATGCTCGGCGCCGCGGCGATGGGCAGCCGGCTCGACATGAAGAGCCTGGCGCGCAAGGGAACGGAGCTCATCGAGGCGTCGCCCGGCGCGAAGCGACTCGCGACCGAGATAGCCGGCCGTGTAGGCGGCACGGGCAAGGCGGCCGTGGGCTCGATGGCGGCCAAGGGCATGGACGCCCTGAGCGACACCCTGGAGCGCCGTACCGGACAGATGCGCTCGGGCGGTTCCGACGAGGACGCCGAGCCCGAGGAGTCCGAGGAGCCCGAGGAAGAAGAGCAGGAGGACGAGGAGCCGAAGCGGCCGCGGCGTCGCAGCAGTGGCAAGAGCAGCAGCAGCGACGGCAGCCGTAGCGGTGGCGGCAAGGGTGGCAGCGATGGCCGGTCGAAGTCCGGCTCCACCGCGCGCAAGCGGTCGTCCGGCGCGTCGAAGCGCACGACCGGTACCCGGCAGCGAAGGAGCCGGACCAGTGGCTGAGCAAAGTGGCGGTGCCGTCGGCGAGATTGTCTCGAACCTGCCGACGGACCGGCTGAAGGACGGGCTGAAAGGCGCCGCGGGCGCGTACGCCGAACGCGGCCTGCACAAGCTCGCCGACAAGGTCGGCGGCAAGGGCGGCGACAACGGCAACAAGAAGAGTGGCAGCGGCCCCAAGGTCACCAACATCGTCGAGGACATCGACGTCGGCGTGCCGGTGCGGCTCGCGTACGACCTGTGGACGCAGTACCAGGACTGGCCGTCGTTCATGAAGAAGGTCGAGCGTGCCGACCATCGCGACGACAACGAGGTCCTCGTCGGTGCCAAGGTCTTCTGGTCGAGCCGATCCTGGACCGCGGAGATCGTCGAGCAGGTACCGGACGAGCGGATCGTGTGGCGGTCGAGCGGGCAGAAGGGCCACGTCGACGGCACGGTGACCTTCCACGAACTGGGGCCGCGCCTGACCAAGATCCTGGTCGTCCTCGAGTACTACCCGCACGGGTTCTTCGAGAAGACCGGCAACCTGTGGCGTGCCCAGGGCCGGCGTGCGCGGCTGGAGCTGAAGCACTTCCGCCGGCAGGCGATGTCGCACACGCTGCTCGACCCGGACTCCGTCGAGGGCTGGCGCGGCGAGATCCGCGACAGCGAGGTCGTCCGCAGTCACGAGGACGCGCTCGAAGAGGAGGAAGGCGGCGGCGACGAGCCGCGCGACGAGGACGAGGACCGCGAGGACGACGAGGAACCGCCCGAGGACGAGGCAGACGACGAAGCCGACGAAGACGAGGAGGAGGACGAGGAAGAGCCACTCGACGAGGACGAGGAGTACGACGAGGAAGAAGAGGAAGAGCAACCCGCGGAGAGGTGAGTTGATCCCGTATGACAGTCACGACGAACCAGCGCCCGAGGGGCGGCTACCTGGACCGCCCGCAGTCGAGCTCACTGGCCGACGTGCTGGACATCATCCTCGACAAGGGGCTCGTCATCGATGCGTACGTGCGCGTCTCGCTCGTCGGCATCGAGGTGCTGACGATCGACGCCCGCATCGTGATCGCGAGCGTGGACACGTACCTGCGGTTCGCCGAGGCGACCAACCGGCTCGACCTCGCCCAGACCGGCGGCAAGGACCTTCCCGAGATGATCGAGGGGATGAGCGAGGGCGGCGCGCGCGGCAAGACCTCGGGTGCGCTCTCCGGCATCAAGGAGGCGCTGACCAGTGGCTCGGACGACGACGAGGAGGACGAGGATGAGCGCCCGGCGCGCAAGCGGCAGCCGGCCAGTAAGTCGTCCTCGGCTCGCAGGCGCCAGCGGCGTAGCAGCTCCGAGGAGGACTCGTGAGCGCCGGCACCGGCGTCGCGGAGCGAGCGGACGTGGGTGACGTGCCGGACACCTTGTACTACCTTTACGGTGTGACTCACGCGGGCACGAAGCTGCCCGATGTCGACGGCGTCGGCGCGATGCGGCCGCGGCTGGTGGAGTCCGACGGCCTGGCCCTGCTCGCCGGTGACGTCCCGCCCGGCATCACCGTCGCCACGCGCGAGAACCTGCTCGCCCACGGCCACCTGCTCGACGCCGTCGCCCAGCGTTCCACCGTGCTGCCGATGCGGTTCGGCATGCTCGTCGAGGATCTGGACGCGGTGTCCGCGGACATGCTCACCGCCCGGCGGGACGAGTACCTGGCGCAGCTCGACGAGCTCGACGGCGCCGTGCAGTTCTCGCTGCGCGCGACCTACGACGAGGATGTCGTGCTCGCGGAGATCCTGGCCGAGGACGACGAGATCAGGCAGTTGAACGAGGCGACGCGAGGCGCGCCGGAAGAGGCGATGCGGGCCGAACGCGTCCGGCTCGGCGAGCTGGTCGTGACCGCGTTCGGCGCGAAGCGGCCGGCCGACGCGGAGGCAGTGCTGGACCGCGCCAGGTCCGTGGCCCGGGCGGTCGTGGCCCGGGCGAGCGGCGCACCGGCGGCCGTCGTCGACGCGGCACTGCTCGTCGACCGCGAGCGCGCCGACGAGCTCGAGGAGCAGCTGGAGCGGCTCGCCCGCGAGCTGGCGCCGCGGATCAGGCTGCGGCTGGTGGGACCGCAGGCGCCGTACGACTTCGTGGCGGACTGATACGTGGGCCTGTTCACCGGTCTGCTCACGCTCCCGCTGGCACCCGTCCGCGGCGTCGTGTGGGTCGCCGACAAGGTGCGGGAGGCGGCCGAACAGGAGCAGTCCGACCCGGCGGTGATCCGGCAGCGGCTCGACGAGGTCGAGCGGGCGAGGGAAGCGGGGGAGATCGACGCGGACGAGGCGGCCGAGCTCGAGGAGCAGCTGATCGCCCGCCTGATGGAGTAGGCCTGACCGGCCCGACGATTGGAGGACGACCGGTGGCGACCGACGACAGCGAGACCAGGAAACCGCGCGGGGCGCGGGCCAATCCCGCCGTCGCAGTGGCCAGGGAGGCGGCGCGGCAGCTGAGCGAGCTGACCGGCAAGGAGCCGGAGACCGTGACGGCGATCTCGCGTACGCACGAGGGCTGGCAGGTCGAGCTCGACGTGCTGGAGCTGCACCGCGTGCCCGAGACCGCCGACGTCCTCGCCACGTACGTCGTCGACACCGACGACGAGGGGCAGTTGACGTCGTACCGGCGCACCAGGCGGTACGTCCGGTCGCAGGTGCAGGGAGGTGAGGGCTCGTGACCGAGGTCTCGGCGCGCGGATCGAGCCGGCCCACGCGTTACGGCGCGCCCACGCAGCCGGCGACCCTCGCGGACATCCTGGAACGGGTGCTCGACAAGGGCATCGTGATCGCCGGCGACATCAAGGTGAACCTGCTCGACATCGAGCTGCTGACCGTGAAGATCCGGCTGCTGGTGGCGTCCGTAGACAAGGCGGCCGAGATGGGCATCGACTGGTGGCGCGACGATCCGTCGCTCAGCTCGTCGGCACGCGAGGACGGCAGCCGCAAGCTGGAGCGCGAGAACGAGCGGTTGCGTCGCCAGGTCGAGGAGCTGGAGGCGCAACGGGACGGCGGCGATGGCTGAGCCCGGCAGGTACGTGTACGCGGTGTGCCGGGCCGGGGACCGCGCGGAGGTGACCGACGCCCTCACCGGTGTGCGCGGCGTCGCGGACGCGCCCGTCGGCGTGCTCGACCATGCCACGCTGTGCGCGGTCGTCAGCGAGGTGGACCTCGCCGAGTACGGCGAGGACGGGCTGCGCCGCAACCTCGAGGACCTCGGCTGGGTGGAGCGCGTCGCGCGCGCGCACGACCACGTCGTCGGCGCCGTCAGCACGGTGACGACGTGCGCGCCGCTGCGGCTGGTCACCATCTGCAGCGACGACGACAGCGTCCGCGCGAAGGTGGACGCGCAGCGCGACGAGCTGGAGCGGACGCTGACGCTGCTCGACGGACGGGTGGAGCACGGCGTCAAGGCGTACGCCGCCGAACCGGGCGCGACCGCGGCGGCGGGCGTCGCCGACGAGCCGACGGGCACGGCGTACCTGATGCGCCGCAGGCAGGAGACGGCCACGCGGGAGGCCGCCGACCAGGCGGCCGCGGACGCCGCGGACGAGGTGCACACACAGCTGCGCGAGCTCGCGATCGCGAGCCGCCGCTACCCGCCGCAGGACAAGCGGCTCAGCGGCCGGCGGGAGCGGATGGTGCTGAACGGCGCCTATCTCGTCGACCGGTCCGCGACACCCGAGCTGGAGCAGGCCGTCGCGGTGCTCGCCGAACGGCATCCCCAGCTGGAGCTCGAGCTCACCGGGCCGTGGCCGCCGTACTCGTTCGCAGGCGGTGAGCCGTCGTGACGACGCAGGCCATGCGGACCACCGAGCCGCCGCGCGCGTCGGACCGTCCGCAACGGGAGATCGCCCTCGTCGACCTGCTCGACCGGCTGCTCGGCACCGGCGTCGTGCTCGCCGGTGACATCACCATCTCGCTCGCCGGCGTCGACCTCGTGCTGATAAAGCTGCGTGCGCTCATCATGTCCGTCCGCGACGAGATGGAGGAGGCCGAACGGTGACCGGCAGACAGGAGCTGGCGCACCGGCTGGAGACCGACGCGGAGAACGTCGCGCGCGACCTGATGCGGCTGGTGCTCACGATCGTGGAGCTGGTGCGGCAGCTGATGGAGCGCCAGGCGCTGCGCCGGGTCGACCAGGGCGGCCTCACTGACGAGCAGGTCGAGGAGCTCGGCCTGGGGCTGATGCGGCTCGAGGAGGCGATGACCGAGCTGCGCGAGCGCTACGGCTTCGAGCCGGGCGACCTGGACATCGACCTCGGCCCGCTCGGCACCCTGCTGGGCGAGCCCCGCTGACGCAGCGGGCACAGGGGGCGACGGCGACGGCTCAGACCGCCGTGACGGGGAGCGTCCGCTTACCCCTGGCCGCCGGGTCGGCCGGGTGCGCGGCGACGCCACCCTGCTTCATCCGCTCGGCACACATGTCGCGCAGCTGCTCGTACGCCTCGTCGCCCATCAGCTCGCGCAGCTCGGGCTCGTAGGACACGTAGAGCGGGTCGGCGCCGACGTGCGCCTCGGTGTTGCCCGAGCACCACCAGTGGAAGTCGTGCCCGCCGGGGCCCCACGCGCGCCGGTCGTACTCGGCGATGGTCACGACCAGCACCTTGGTGTCGTCCGGACGCTCGACCCAGTCGTACGTGCGCCGGATCGGCACCTGCCAGCAGACGTCCGGCTTGGTCTCGTGGATCGGCTGGCCGCGGTCGAGCGCGAGCTTGTGCAGCGCGCAGCCGATGCCGCCGGCGAAACCCGGGCGGTTGAGGAAGATGCACGCGCCGTCGACGGTGCGGGTCTGCCGCTCGCCGTCCTCGTCGCGCATGACGATGCCGTTCGCGTGGCCCTCGTCGTGGTACTGCCACTGCTCAGGGGTGAGCTCGTCGGCGTACCGCTTGACCCGCTTGCGGTCGGCCTTGTCGGAGAAGTGGGCGCCGAGCGTGCAGCAGCCGTCGTCCGGTCTGTCGGCGTAGATCCCCTGGCAGCCCTTGCCGAAGATGCAGGTGTAACGCGAGCACAGCCAGGTGACGTCGCAGCGGAACACCTGCTCGTCGTCGGTGGGGTCGGTGAACTCCACCCAGTCACGCGGGAAGTCGAGAGCTACCTCTGGCACCAGCCCACGATATGCAGGACGCCGGTACGTCTGCATAGCGGGGCACCTGGCTAGAGTAAAGAGGTGTCAACGTCCGCGGATGTGCCCGAGACCGGGGTCGTCCTCTCGACCGGCTCCGTGTACCCGGAATCGACGGCGACGGCGTTCGAGATCGCGGCGAGGCTGGGCTTCGACGGCGTCGAGGTGCTGGTCTCCACCGACCCCGTCAGCCAGGACGTCGACGCGCTGCAGCGGCTGTCCGACTACCACGAGGTGCCGATCCTCGCGATCCATGCGCCGTGCCTGCTGATCACGCAGTTCGTCTGGGGCAACGACCCGTGGGCGAAGATCGAGCGGTCCAAGGAGGCGGCCGAGCGCCTCGGGTCGGGGGTCGTGGTGATGCACCCGCCGTTTCGCTGGCAGTTCGACTACGCACGTGACTTCGTCGGCAAGGTGGCACAGTTGCAGGAGACCACCGAGGTCGCGCTCGCGGTCGAGAACATGTACCCGTGGCGCGGGCCCGGCGGCATCGCCACCACGGGGTACTCCCCGCACTGGTCGCCCGTCGACCAGGATTACGAGAACGTGACGCTCGACCTGTCGCACGCGGCCGTCTCGCACTCCAACTCGCTGGAGATGGCGAAGGCGTTGGGCGACCGCGTCGCCCACGTCCACCTCGCGGACGGCTCGGGCAGCAAGACCGACGAGCACCTCGTCCCCGGGCGCGGGACCCAGCCGTGCGGCGAGGTGCTCGAGCACCTCGCGACGACGTCGTACGCGGGCATGATCGTGCTCGAGGTCAACACCCGGCGGGCGGAGAGCCGCGCCGACCGCGAGGCCGACCTCGCCGAGTCGCTCGCGTTCGCGCGGCTGCACCTCGCGGCCGCGCTGGACGACGGCGACCACTCCGCCTGGCGCCGCTGACCCAGGGGCCCCGGCGCCGGGGCCCGGCGCCGGGGCCCGGCGCGCCGGTCATGGCCGGCGACCCGTGACGGCTGGGGACCCCCATCGTTGCTCCCGCCACGACCGGGGACCGCTGTCGGGACTATCACCACAATGGGGGTCCCCAGCGGTCTTCGGGTGCGCGTGCTCAGGCGGCGCCGACGGCGGCGTCGTGGGTGGCGCGGAGCAGGGCGACGAGGTCGCGCTGCCGGGCGCGGAACTCGTCGTCGCCGATCACCCGCTTCGCGGCGCGGTCGTGCAGCAGCGCGAGCTCGGTGACGGCGAGCTGGTAGTCGCCCATCGCGCGCATCGCCATCATGCCGCCGTGGGTGCGCGCGAAGTGGCGCGCGTGCCGCCGCTCCGCCATGCCGCCGAGCATCGGCAGGTCGTGCGGGGTGACCGCACCCGTGCCGACGTACCGCGGGATGTACCTGCGGACGAGCGCGACCGTCCGCCTGCGGTCCCTGACGATGACCATGACCAGGACGACGATGACGCCGATGGTGAGCAGGTACACGGCGCCCGTGCCCCAAAGACCCAGGATCGACGAGCCGTTCCACAGGCCGTGCAGCACCATCGCCGCGAGCCACCCGCCCAGGACGGCGAGGACGCGCTTGACACCGGTGTTGTGGGTGGCGGCGTACGCGACGCCGAGCCCGGTCGTGGACGTGAACAGCGGATGGCACAGCGGCGAGGCGACGCCGCGTTCCAGCACCGTCCCCACCAGGACGCTCCAGTTGTGCTGCTCGACGCTCGCGAGGAACGAGGACATGTAGTAGTTGATGTTCTCGACGAACGCGAAGCCGAGCCCGACCATCGCCGCGTAGATGATGCCGTCGGTCGGCCCGTCGATCTCCCTGCGGCGGCGCCAGAACAGCCAGACGAACACCGAGCCCTTCAGCGTCTCCTCGACCAGCGGTGCGCCGAGCGTCGCGGTGAGGTACCCGCCGAACCGCGCGCCGAACCGCGGGTCGAACAGCAGCGCCTCGCCGAAGCTGTTGAGGACGAGCGCGATCACCGTGGAGATGCCGGCGCCGTAGAGGAAGACGAACGCGAGGATCTTCCTCGGTTCCGGCTCCAGCCGGTCGACCTGGAGGACGAGGCCGAGGCAGATCGCGGCGGTCGGCAGCGCGAGGACGAACCCGACGATGGTCGGGATCGGGCCGCCGAACAGGACGTAGATCATCATGCCGACGAGCAGGCCGCAGCCGGCGACGATGAACCCGATGATGAGCGGCACCGACGTGCGGCCGGGAGTCCGGCCCTCGAGGATGGCCACCGCGTGGGCGCTCATGGCTCGGGAGCCTAGAGCAGGGTGGCGCCGCGGCGCACCGAGCTCAGCCGACCAGCTCGTGCGGTGTGACGGCGTAGTGGCGGGCCCGTTCGACGAACGCCTCGGCGTAGGTCTCGACGGGGTAGTCGCCCAGGTAGTACGTGCGCGCCTGCCGCCGGGTCGCCTCGAGCGGGTCGACCTTGAGCAGCTGGTCGAGCACGTCGTCGACGTTGGACATGTCGCGCCGGAACACGTACGCCGCCCGCGCCAGCGGGAACGTCTCGATGAACTCCTCGCGCTCGTCGACCATGTCGGTGATCGCGAACGGCTTCTTCGAGAACAGGAAGTCCGAGACGACGCCGGACACGTCGGAGATCATCGCGTCCGCGCGGTTGAAGCACTCGACGAGCGTGAGGTCCACGCTCGCCGCGGAGCCGAACAGGTGCCTGCGTCCTGTCGCACGTGTGTCGGCATCCAGCATCTGCTGCAGCGCCGCGAGCTGGCGCGCGGACTCGGGGTTCTTGGCCGTGTACGGGTGCTCGCGCAGGATCACGGTCACGTCGCGGTCGAGCAGCCGCCGCAGCATCTTCCTGGCGGCCGGGAGCGAGCAGTAGTTCACGTCCTCGGAGTAGCCGGTCCAGGTCGGCGCGTACAGCACGACCTTGTCGCCCTTGTCGCCGATGTGGGCGTCGGTGACGTCGATGGTCTCGACCTGCGGACGGCCGACGACGTCGAACTTCGTCTCCGGTATGTGCACGCCGTGGTTGGCGTACCGGTCGACCCCCGCGCGACCCGCGACGAAGATACGGTCGTACATGCCCGTCACCGGGTTGTAGCTCGGCGGCTTGTCGCTGTCGCCGTGCAGCAGCTGGATGTGGGTGATGTGCCGGTACTTCACGAAGTGGCTGTTCTTCATGCCGTTGTTCACGTAGAACGCCGCGTGCAGGTTCGGCATGGTGGCCACGTTGTCGAGGCTCGCGATCGACGTGCACTGGACGACCGGGGCGTTGGTGAGCTCCCTGATCGTGTTGAACGAGTGCCCTTCGCGGAGCACCACGACGTACGGCAGCCCGAGCCGCTCGAAGTACGGCAGCCACATCGACAGCTGGTAGAGCCCCCCAGGCGGGCCGCTGAAGTACACCGCGAACGCCGGGTCGTGCACCTCGAGCGTGCTGCGGAACGCCGCCCACGTCTCGGCTTTCTTCCCGATGAGCCGGCGGGCGTCGAGCAGGAGCGTGGCCACGCCGACGCAGACGACGCCGGCCGCGAGGGCGAGCGGCCACGACGGCAGCCCGGCAGCGGCGAACGCGCCGATCAGCACGACCATGCCGATGTCGGCGTGGAAGATCAGCTGCCTGTCGAAGACGACCTCGTCGCGGGCCGAGATGCCGTCCAGGTTCGCGACCGCGAGGCGGGCCTTGCCCACCGCACGCGAGACGATGCTCTCGTTCACCACCACCGCCATCGTCAGCGCGGTGGCCGCGAGCAGCCAGAAGTCGTTGCCGTCCTGGAGCGAGGGCGCGTACGTCGTGATGACGCCGGTGAGGACGAGCAGCCGGACGACGACCGCCTTGCCCATGCCCGACCTGCGGTAGCGGTACCAGGCGATCGCGATGGCCACGGCGCCGACGAGGAAGCCGAAGACCACACCGGGGCTCAGCGCGAACAGCAGGAACGACGCGATCCCCAAGCCGTTCAGGCCGAACAGCTTCACGGCACTGATGACGCGTCGGGTCACGGTGTTACCGGCCTCCCTCGGACGTGGCTGGCGAGACGCTCACGGCTACTGGCGGACGACGAGGTTCTGGCTGTCCACGAACCGTCCGACGTCGGATGCGAGCATCTCGATGACCGCCGCGACGTGTTCCGGCTGCATGATCGTGCCGGGGTCCTCGTCCGGTGCGAGCGTACGCCGGAGATCCGTGGCGCACCGTCCAGGCGAGATGCACACGACGCGGGTGCCGTACATCGAGAGCTCCTCCTTCATCACCTCGCTCATCGTGATGAGGGCGGACTTGGACGCCGAGTAGGTGAGCCAGCCAGGGCGGCCGCCGAGCCCCGCCGTGGACGCGATGTTGACCACGAGCTGGAAGCTGTTGCCGTGCCGCAGCAGCTCCTGCACGATCGTGAACGGCGCGTACAGGTTGACGGCTATCGTGCGCTCGAAGGAGGAGAAGTCGATCTGCTGGATCGGCTTGGGGTCGGTGAAACCCGCGTTGTTGACGAGCACGTCGACGTTCTCGTGCCGGTCGGCCACCTCGGCCATCACGCCGATGACGGCGTCGCGGTCGGCGAGGTCGACGTCGTGGCGGTGCACCGTGCGCTCGTACGGGTTGTCCGCCGCGAGCTCGGCCACGGTGCGGTCGAACGCGTCCGACTTCCTGGCGAGCAGGATGAGCTCGCGGGGCCCCTGGGGCGCGAGGAAGAAGCGGCGGACGGTCTCCCTGCCGATGCCCCTGGACGCCCCCGTCACGAGCATCGTCTCGGGTTTGGTCATCGGAACCCGTTGCCTCCACCCCGGCTCGGTGAACGGTCGGTGTCATCCCCGTGAACGACCACGAGGGTAGCGCGCCGGTCGACCGACGGCCTCGGGCGGGTAGCGCGTAGCCTGCTGACCAGGGACGAGCCCGGCCGGGGTTCCGGGGGCGGCGGAGTGGTTGCCCGGCTGGGGTTCCGGGGGAGGCGGAGTGGTCGTCGGAGGACGTGTGGTGTTCAGCAGGGTGCTCGGCAAGGTCGCGGACTCGCAGCGGCTGAAGCACGTGGTCGAGACCGCGCCGGTGTCGCGCAGCGTGGTCCGGCGGTTCGTGGCAGGCGACCGTGAGGACGACGCGATCGCGGTGACGCGGGAGCTGGCCGGCACCGGCCTGCTGGTCACCCTCGACCACCTGGGCGAGGACACGCTCGACGTCCAGCAGGCGGCCGCCACGGCGGAGGCGTACGTGTCGGTGCTGCACCGGCTGGCCACGGAGGGCCTCGCGTCGGCGACCGAGGTGTCAGTGAAGCTCTCGTCGGTCGGTCAGGTTCTTTCGATTGCCGGGGACGGGCACAAGATCGCGCTCGAGCACGCGATGCGGATCTGTGCCGCGGCGAAGGACGCCGGCACCACCGTCACCTTCGACATGGAGGACCACACCACCACCGACTCGACGCTGGAGATCGTGCGTACCGTCCGCCGGGACTTCCCGTGGGCGGGCGTCGCGGTCCAGAGCTACCTGCGGCGTACCGAGGGCGACTGCCGCGACCTGCTCGCGAGCGGCTCACGGGTGCGGCTGGTGAAGGGTGCGTACGCCGAGCCGGAGTCGGTGGCGTACCAGAGCAGGCGTGACGTCGACCGCGCGTACGTGCGCTGCCTCAAGCTGCTGATGGCGGGGGACGGGTATCCGATGGTCGCGACGCACGACCCGCGGCTGGTCGAGATCGCGGGCTCGCTCGCCGTGCAGACCGGCCGCGACCCGAGCTCGTACGAGTTCCAGCTGCTCTACGGCGTCCGCCCGGAGGAGCAGCGCCGGCTGGCCGACCGCGGCGAGCAGGTGCGCATCTACGTGCCGTACGGCGTCCAGTGGTACGGCTACCTGATGCGGCGGATGGCGGAGCGACCGGCCAACGCGATGGTGTTCCTCCGGTCCCTCACGACCAAGCGGTAGGGGAGTCTGATGACGGACACGGTGGCGGTCATCGGCGTCGGCAAGATGGGCGAGGCGCTGCTGTCCGGCATGCTGCGCGCCGGGAAGCCGGTGGCGCAGCTGCGCGGCACGACCCGGACGAGCGGGCGGTCCGAGGCGCTGCGGCAGCGCTACGGCGTCGCGATGGTGAGCAACGAGGAGGCGGTCAAGGCCGCCGACACGCTGTTGCTCGCGGTGAAGCCGCAGGACATGGGCCGGCTGCTCGACGAGCTGGCGGCGTACGTCTCGTCCGACCAGCTGGTGATATCGGTGGCGGCGGGCATCACCACGTCCTTCATCGAACGCCGGCTGCCCGACGGGACGCCGTGCGTGCGCGTGATGTCGAACACGCCGGTGCTCGTCGACGAGGCGATGAGCGCGGTGTCGCCCGGTTCGCACGCCGGTGAGGAGCACCTGCGGCGCACCGAGGAGATCCTGCAGCCGGTGGGTCGCGTGATGCGGGTGCCGGAGTCGCAGCAGGACGCCGTCACCGCGCTGTCCGGCAGCGGTCCGGCGTACGTCTACTACCTGGTCGAGGCGATGACCGACGCCGGGATCCTGCTCGGCCTGCCGCGGCACGTCGCGCACGACCTCATCGTGCAGGCGGTGCGCGGCGCGGCGGCGATGCTGGTCGAGTCCGGCGAGCCGCCGGTGCTGCTGCGCGAGGCCGTGACGTCACCTGCCGGCACCACCATCAACGCGATCCGCGAGCTGGAGAACCACCGCGTCCGCGCCGCGGTCCTGGACGCCATCGTCGCCGCCCACGACCGCTCCAGGGAGCTCGCCGGCGGCGCCTGACCCCGTGCGCCCGTGGACCGGCGGGACGGGCCGGGCACCGGCCGGGGATCAGGCGGGGGACGGGGCCGGCGCCGGGAGCGGGAGCAGGCCGAAGTTGCGCTGGGCGCGGGCGAGGACCGGGGCCGCGAGGTCGGACGCGTGGTGCGCGCCGACCGCCAGCGCGGTGTCGACGTAGCCGGGGTCGGCGACCAGGTCGCGGTAGCGCTCCTGGATCGGGCGCAGCGCGTCGACGACGGCGTCGGTGACGTCGGACTTGAGCTCGCCGTACGACGCGTACCGCTCCGCCAGCGCCTCGGGACCGTCGTCGCCGAACGCAGCGAGCAGGTCGAGCAGGTTGGCCACGCCTGGCCGCGCCCCGGGGTCGTAGCGCACCTCGCGCTCGCTGTCGGTGACGGCACGCGCGACCTTCCGCCGCACCACCTCCGGCGGGTCGAGCAGCCGGATCACGCCGACGGCGTCGTCCGGGTCGGACTTGCTCATCTTGCGCGTCGGCTCCTGCAGGTCCGAAAGCCGCGCGGCCACGCGCGGCAGCGTGACCTCTGGGACGACGAACGTCTCGCCGTACCTGTGGTTGAACCGCAGCGCGAGGTCGCGGGCGAGCTCGACGTGCTGGCGCTGGTCCTCGCCGACGGGCACCTCGGTGGCGCCGTACAGCAGGATGTCCGCGGCCATCAGCGCGGGATAGGTCAGCAGGCTCACCCGCACCGACTCCTGCCGCGCCTTCTCCCTGTACTGGATCATCCGCCGCAGCTCGCCGTCGTACGCGGTGCACTCCATCAGCCAGGTGAGGCCGAGGTGCTCGGGGACGTGGCCCTGCACGAACACCGTGCAGACGTCGGGGTTCAGGCCCGCCGCGAACAGAGTGGTCGCGAACTCCCGCGTGCGCGCGGCCAGCTCGCGCGGGTCGTGCTCCGTGGTGACGGCGTGCAGGTCGACGACGGAGAACAGGCAGTCCGTCTCGTACTGCAGCACGGTCCACCGGCCGACGGCGCCGAGCAGGTTGCCGAGGGTCAGCCGTCCGCTTGGCGCGGTGCCGCTGAAGACGCGCCGCTTCCTGGTGGTCAAGGTGTTCTCCGTCTCGCCTCGCTTCGCTGGCCCCGCGTCGAGACGGCCGGACATGCGAAAGGCCGCCTCACCGGGCGGCCTCGTCGTGGTACGTCGAACAGGCCCGCCTCAGCGGGCGAACCAGCAGGTCCCGTTCGTCGTACGCACCCTCCCAGGCTACCGTACGCGTCGTGCTCGTTCGTACGCTCACGCCGGACGACTGGCGGCTCGCCAGGGACACCCGCATCGCCGCCGTCACCGAAGCGCCGGATGCGTTCGCCTCCGATCTCGCCGGCCAGCTGGCGCTCACCGAAGCCGACTGGCGCGCGCACCTGACGCGGGCCGCCGGCATCCGTGCCGTCGCCGAGGTCGACGGCGCGGTCGCGGGTCTCGTCGGCGGTTACGTCCACGACGGCGCCGGCGAGATCATCTGGATGTGGGTCGACCCGCGGTACCGCGGACGACGCGTCGGCGAGGCTCTCGTCGCGCACGTGGCCGCGTGGTCGCGCGAGCAGGGCCTGCCGTGCGTGCTGTGGGTGGTCGAGGACAACAAGCCGGCGATCCGCCTTTACGAGCGGCTCGGCTTCGTCCCCACCGGAGGCCGCCAGCCGGTGCCCGGCGACCCGAGCCGCGTCGAGTTCCAGATGGCGCTCCCCGACAGGTGACCGTAACGCCGGAAGCTGCGCAGCAGCGCCGCCACCGTCCCGACGCCGGCGGATCACGAACGTGATCCTGGACCGTTCGGTATCGTCCGGCTGCCGGACGTGCAGACGGCCGGGGTAGCGGCTGGACCCGGCCGTGGAGCCTTGGTCACGTTCGCCACATGCGTTGCACAAGGTTCGGCCTTCCCCACTGATAACATGGGGCTGTACGCTCTGGACGCACGGAACGGATGTCGTCCGCCGGAGGGGAAGCCGGTGGCCCGTCTCGTCGGAAACCGCGGTGCAGATGAGTGCTGACAGGCCTCTGAGCGAGGTCAAGTTCCTCACGGTGGCTGAGGTCGCCGCGGTGATGCGCGTGTCGAAGATGACGGTGTACCGCCTGCTGCATTCCGGTGAGCTTCCCGCCGTGCGCGTGGGCCGTTCGTTCCGCGTGCCGGAGCGTGCCGTGCACGACTACCTGCGCACCTCCGACTACTACCGCACGGGCTGACTCCACGTCGTCGCGTCGACCCGTACGCCGGCTGGCGCGCGCCACGGGGTACGCTGATGCGTCGGCTGTGCGGCGCTCGCCGCGGGCCCCTCAGTGAAACCGTCAGGCGAGAGAAGACGTACGTGGGTTCTGTCATCAAGAAGCGCCGCAAGCGCATGGCGAAGAAGAAGCACCGCAAGCTGCTCAAGAAGACGCGCGTGCAGCGGCGCCGCCAGGGCAAGTAGGCCGGTCGGTTCTCCGTACGGCCTGACCCGTCCCGCCCCCTCCGATCCAGGGAGGACGCATGGCGCGAGTCGTTCTCGTCACCGGTGTCTCGCACGACCCCGGCGCGGGCCTGGCCGTCTCGCTCGCGAAGCGCTCCGACGTCGACCGTGTGATCGGTGTCGACGTCGTCCCGCCGCGCACCAGTATCGTGCCGGCGGAGTTCATCCGCGCCGACGTGCGCGGAGCGTCGCTGTCCCGGCTGCTCGACACGTACGACGTCGACACGGTCGCGCACGCCGGCGTGCTCACCGGCCCCGCCCGCGCCGGTGGCCGCACCGGCCAGAAGGACATCAACGTCCTCGGCACCATGCAGCTGCTCGCCGCCTGCCAGCGTGCCGAGCGGCTGGTCAAGCTCGTCGTCCGGTCGAGCACCGTGGTGTACGGGCTCTCGCCCCGTAACCCGGCACTTTTCACCGAGGACGAGCCGCCGCGTACGCCGCCGGCGTCCGGTTTCGCCAAGGACGTCGTCGAGGTCGAGGGCTACACCCGCGGGTTCGCCAGGCGGCGACCGGACGTGACGGTGACGACGCTGCGGCTCGCCTACCTGCTGGGCGACGACTCGGCGCTGTCGCGCTACCTCTGCCTGCCGGTCGTGCCGACGGTGTTCGGCTACGACCCGCGCCTCCAGCTGCTGCACAGGGACGACGCCGTTGAGGTGCTCGTGCGCGGCTGCGTCGAGGACCACCCGGGCACGTTCAACGTCGCAGGCGCGGGCGTGCTGACCGTCTCGCAGGCGGCGCACCTGGCCGGGCGCCCGACGGTGCCGGTGTTCTGGCCGGCCGTCGGCACGGTCGCGAGGCTGCTGCGGCACGCCCACGTGGTCGACTTCAACCCGGAGCTCGCGGCCACGGTGATGTACCCGCAGATCGTCGACACGTCGGCCCTGGCCGGCGAGTTCGGCTGGCTGCCCGTGCACTCGACGCGGGAGGCGCTGCTGGACTTCGTCCGCGACGCCGGCCCGCGGCCCACACCGCCGACGGCCGCGTTCGCGGGAGCGGAGGACGAGCATGCCTGACGCGCAGGTGCTGCCGTTCGACGGCGACCGCCACCGCCGCAGGCAGGCGCACGAGCACGAGGAGGCGCCGCGAGACGAGCGGGACGAGGCGGGCGGCGGGCTCGGCGGTGACGTCGAGCGGGCGGTGATCGCCGGGCTGGACTTCCTGCGGCGTCGGCTCGCGGGCGACTACACCGTCGACGAGACGGGCTTCGACCCGGACCTCACCGACCACCTGCTGCTGCCCGTCCTGCGCGGGCTGTACGAGGGCTGGTTCCGGGTGGACGCCCGCGGCCTGGAGAACGTCCCGGACGGCGGCGCGCTCATCGTCGCGAACCACTCCGGGGTGCTGCCGATGGACGGGCTGATGCTCGTCGTCGCGCTGCACGACCACCATCCCTCGATGCGGCGGCTGCGGTTGCTGGGCGCCGACTTCCTGTTCCGCTGGCCGGTGTTCGGGCAGCTCGCCCGCAGCGGCGGCGTGACGGTCGCCTGCAACGCCGACGCCGAACGGCTGCTCGGCCACGGCGAGGCCGTCGGCGTGTTCCCCGAGGGGTTCAAGGGCGTCGGCAAGCCGTTCAGCGAGCGGTACAAGCTACAGCGGTTCGGCCGTGGCGGGTTCGTGTCCGCGGCGCTGCGTACCGGCGTGCCGATCGTGCCGTGCTCGATCGTGGGCGCGGAGGAGACCTATCCGATGCTCGCCGACCTGCGCCCGCTGGCGCGGCTGCTCGGCGCGCCCTACGCGCCGGTGACGCCGCTGTTCCCGTGGTTCGGGCCGCTCGGCCTGGTGCCGCTGCCGTCGCGGTGGCACGTCCAGTTCGGCGAGCCCATCCACACCGACGGCTACGGTGCGGCCGCCGCGGACGACCCGACGCTCGTGCTGGAGCTGACCGACCACGTCCGCGAGACCATCCAGCACACCCTGTACGCGATGCTGCTGCACCGGAAGTCCGTGTTCTTCTAGCTCGCGGTCGGCCCGCTCATCAGCGGTGCAGGCGTTCCAGCTCGGCCAGCGTTCGCTCCGCGACGCTTTGCTGGCGTCGCCGTCGGATCACCGCGCCGGTGTAGAGGGCGCCCACGGCGGCACCGGTGACGGCCGCGGCAGGCAGCGCGACGCGCAGGGCGCGCCGCGTCGTGCGGAAGTCGTAGATCGGCCAGCCGTTGTCGCGGGCGTACTCGGACAGCGGGTTGTCCGGGTTGACGGCGACCGGGCGGCCGACCACCTGGAGCATCGGCAGGTCGTTGATCGAGTCGCTGTACGCCGTGCACCGCGAGAGGTCCAGCCCCTCGCGCTCGGCGAGCTCACGGACGGCCGTCGCCTTCGCCGCGCCGTGCAGGAGGCCGCCGACGAGCCGCCCGGTGTACACGCCGTCCTCGGTCGCGGCGATCGTGCCGACCGCGCCGGTGAGGCCCAGCCGCTTGGCGATGATCTCCGCGATCTCCACGGGCGTGGCCGTCACCAGCCACACCCGCTGCCCGGCGTCCAGGTGCAGGTTGGTCAACGCCCGCGCGCCCGGCCAGATGCGGTCGGCCATCCGCTCGTCGTAGATCTCCCCGGCGAGCCGGACGACGTCGCGCAGCCGCTTGCCGGCGATGAACGACAGCGCCGCCTCCTGCGCGTCGGCGATGTGCTTCTGCCGCTCGCCGTGCATGCGGAACGTAGCCTGTTTCCAGGCGAACCGGGCGATGTCGCGGGTGGTGAAGAAGTCCCGCGCCGCGAGGCCGCGGGCGATGAAGTACAACGACGCGCCCTGCATGATCGTGTTGTCGACGTCGAAGAACGCGGCCGCACCCGGCCCGTGGTCGAGCAGGCCGGGATGCTTGACGTCGGCCGCGTCCGTCGACCGGCTCAGCGTGCGCTCGGCGTACTCGGCGAACGGGTACTCCTCCGGCTCGTCGTGGTCATGCCGGAACCTGGACATGCGGACGAGTCTAGGGCCGGCTGCTATGGCCCAGGAGTGGCCGCCTCGGCGGACCGGTCGGGCTGGTGGCCTTTCGAGCCCTGGTCCGCCGGCGTTCCCGACGGGTTGTCCTTGCCCGGGTTTCTCTGGCTCGGGGTGTTCGGCTTTCCGGTCCGTTTCACCAGGTTGCCGATCAAGGACCCCTTAGCGTCGCCGCTGCCGCCTGGCTCGGGTGTGGTGGTCGGGTCGCTCGACGGTGCCGGGCTGCTCGGCTCGGGTGTGGTGGTCGACGTACCGCCGCCGGTCGCCGCGTCATCCGTCGCCGACGTCGGCGAATTGACCGAGGTGTCCGTCGACGTCGGACCGGTGGTGGGCGATGGCACCGCGGACGCGGTCGAGGAGTCGCCCGCCCCGCTGCTCGACGAACCGCTGCCGCTGCCGTCGCCTCCGGTCGAGCCGCTGCCGGAGCCAGACGGGCTGGTCTGCTGCGTGTCGCCGCCGGAACCGCTGCCGCTCGACGGGTCGGGTCCGGTCGACGAGGTGGACGACG
>JAFMQP010000179.1 GCA_017354575.1 Acidothermales bacterium
CGACCTCCTTGCGGATCTCGAACTCGCGGGACATCTCAGGACTCCTTGCGCTTCGGTGCCTGCGCACTCGGATGGACGGCGACGACGAGGCGGTAGTCGCGGCCGCGTCCGGCGCCGGCGTGGTGGTACTTGCGGACCAGGGCGGTGACGGCGTCGCCCAGCTCGTCGGCGAACGCCGTCCGGTCGCGGGCGGACGCGAACCTGACCTCGCCGTCGACAGCGAACGTCGCCAGCCGCTTGCGCGCCTTCGTGGCGGCCCCGATCAGCTCGCCCACGTCGCGCACGAGGCGGGCGGCGAGCGCGAGCAACCAGCGTGCCGAGAGTTGGTCGGGTGCCCGTGCAGGATCCGGCTGGACGGTCGCGAGCGCCGCCGGCGAGATCACGTACGAGGACGCGGTCGCCCGCATGACCCGTTCGGTGCAGTTGCCCTTGCGTCGCTCCTCGGCCAGCTCGACCAGGCCGTGCCGTTCGAGCGTCCGCAGGTGGTAGTTCACCTTCTGCCGCGGGAGCCCGAGGACGGCGGCGAGCGTCGTCGCCGAACGCGGCTCGGCCAGCTCGGCGAGCAGCCGCGCCCGGATCGGGTCGAGCGACGCACCCGCCGCCGCGGGATCGTCGATGACCGCGACGTCGTCCATGCCGACGACGGTGCCACCGACAATTTTATTTGTCAAGCGTCTCCGTGGCCCCGCTGAGGCAGCATTCGGCTCGTGACTGCCGGGTCGGCGCCGCTGCGCCATGCAAAGATTGCAACGGGAGGTGATCGCATGTCCCGCCACGAGCCAGAGGTACCCCTCGCGACCTGGCGCCGGTTCATGACCGCGCGCGCCGACGGTGGCGTCCTCGAGGGTCGGGCCCGCAGGGTCGAGCCGTTCGGCGCGTTCGTCGAGCTCGACGAGGGAGTGTTCGGCTTCCTGCACGAGTCGGAGTGGCGTGAGGAACCGCGGCCCGGGACGACGGTCTCGGTCCGGATCCTCGACGTCGACCTGGACCGGCGCCGGTGCAGCCTCGCGCTGTCGTGAGCCGGCCCGAGCGGTAGGGCCGGCGTCAGAGGTGTCGCGCGGCGAGCAGGACGTCCGTCACGACCAGCGTGGACACAAGCACTCCCATCAGGAGGATGGCACCCGCGAGCGTGAGCGCGCCCGCCGCCGCCGCGGCCACCTGCACGAGCAGCGCGACCGCCACGAACCGGTACGCGATCGCGCGCGGTTCGCCCATCAACGTCTGCAGCGACCCGGCGACGACCAGGAACACGCCCACCGGCACCGCCACCGCGAACGCGGCGACCGGACCCGTACCGGCGGAGTGCTCGACCGCCCCCGCCGCGACCTGCAGGCCCGCCCCGAGCGCCGCGACGGCCGCGAACGCGAAGTAGTGCGTGTAACCCCAGACGAACGAGGACGCCACCTCACCGCGTAGGCCCTCCGTCGCGGGGCGCTTGAAGTACGACCACCACAGCCCGAACACGAGCAGCAGCCCGCCGGCCGAGAGCAGCAGCAGCGCGGCGGACAGCCCGCGCGCGGCGACGGCGGCCTGGACGGCGGAGGTCGCGGCCAGCACCACCTCGCCGAGCACGATGAGCGTGAACAGCCCGTACCGCTCGACGATGTGGTCCGGGTGCCAGGACGTACGCCGGCCGAACGGCTCCGCGGCGACGGGTACCGCCAGCTCCGCGCCGACCAGGACCGCGAAGCCCAGCAGCCCCCAGCCGCCGGGAAGCAGCAGCCGGAGCACCCAGCCGACCTGCACGACCCCGATGCCGACGGCGTAGCGGACCGCGGTACGCCGTCCTTCCGTGTGCTCGACGGCCGCGCGGGTCCACTGCGCGATCATCGCCGCGCGCATGATGACGTAGCCGACGGTGATCGCGCGGAAGTCGTAGTGCAGGAACGCCGAGTGCACGCCGGCCGCGAGGACGAGGACGCCCGCGATCTGGGTGAGCGTCAGCAGGCGGTACGGCACGTCGTCGGTGTCGTACGCGGACGCGAACCAGGTGAAGTTCATCCACGCCCACCAGATGGCGAAGAACACCATCAGGTAGCCGAGCAGCGTGCTGCCCGCGTGCCCGTCGGCGACACCCTGGTGCAGCGCGGCCGCGGCCTGCGAGACGGCGACGACGAAGCAGAGGTCGAAGAGCAGCTCGAGCGGCGTGGACGCGCGGTGCTCCTCGTCCCTGCTGCGGCCGACCATCGGCATCCGCCAGGGACGTGGTGCCGGACGTTCGCCGGTCATGTCTCGAGCGCGTCCCTGGTCTAGTCGAAACCTGCGCAGGGCTCCGTCGTCATGCGGGTCAGGGTACGGGAGCGCGACGGCGTCGCCTCGCCGGAAGCGTCAGGCGGACGTACGCCGGGCCGGGCGCGCGGGCGCCGGGCCGGACAGGCAGCGGCTCAGGTGGGCGGACGCCGCGGCCACCTGCTGCCCCGCCCAGGTCAGCCGCCCGCGCAGCCGGTACGACGGCGCGGAGATGTTCAGCGCCGCGACGATCCCGCCGCCGTGGTCGCGTACCGGAGCCGCGGCCGCGACGGTGTCGGCGTCGGACTCGCGGTCGACGAACGCGAACCCGCGGTGCCGCGCGCGGCCGAGACGGCGGAGCAGGTCGTCGACGTCGCGCGGTGCGTTGGGGCCGAGGCCCTCGAACGAGACGCCGGCAAGCGTCTCCCGCACGTCGTCCTCGGAGTAGTCGAACAGCAGCACCCGTCCCGCGGACGTGCAGTGCAGCGGCGACGTGCGCCCCGGCCACCACACCGGCTCGATCCCGCGCTGCGGGCTCTCGCAGTGGACGGTGAGCACCTCGCGGCCGCGCAGCACGCTGAGGTGCACCCGCTCCTGGACGACCTCGACCAGCCTGCGCATCACCGGCGGCGCGAGCTCACGCAGGCGCTGGTCGCCCGCGCTCGCGGCGAGCGCGAACAGCCGCCACCCCAGCCGGTGCTGCCCGTCGGGCAGACGGTCGACCAGACCCACCTCGACGAGCGAACGCAGCTGGCGCGAGACTATGGACTTGTCGCGGCGCAGCCGGCGGGCCAGCTCGGAGACGCCGACCCCCTCACGTTCGTTGCGGGGGTCGGCCAGGGCTTCGAGAGTCGCCATCAACCGCGCGGCGGAGGTCCGGTCGATATCCGTCACACGGTGCATGGTGAAGGCAGGCGACCGTGATGACAACGACAGGTTGCGGTGGCTGCAACTCGATTGGGCAAGGCGTTCGCCGTGACGGACCATGAGTGTGTGCGTGCACCATGGCGGCGAAGATCACGAATCCCTTCCACAGCAACGGTTGGCTGGCGTCCGGCGACCCCGGGAAGTCCCGCGGCGGCGTCGGTGCGGTCGGCCCACGACCACATCCTCGACGTGACGCGTACCGGCGGCGGCGGCGCGTACGGGTACGCGGCGCTCCGCTCACCCGCGCAGGCCGCCGAGGTGCTCGGGCACCTGTCGCATCTGGCCGCCGACCTCGACACGCTCTTCGGTCAGGTCGACCGCTACCTGCGTCGCGAGGACAGCGAGAGCCGGTTGGCGGTCGTGGACGGACCGTTCACCGGTGACACCGGCGCGGCCGTCGGCACCGTGCACATGTGGCTGAGCGAGGCGACGGTCGCGGCCGACCAGCTGAGCCGGGCGCTGGAGAACGCGCAGATCGCCGCCGGCGGCATGGCGCGTCCGGCCCGCGCGGCGTAGGCACCCTGGCACCGGTCACGCCGCCCGGACGGTGAACGGCACCGTGACCACGCGCCCGTCCGCCAGCTCGAACTGACCCCAGAGCCGGTACACGCCAGGGCGGTCGAAGTGGACGTGCACGTCCAGGTCGGGACCGAACCGCTGGCCGGGGAGTGCGAAGACCGGCCTGCCGTTCGCGTCCTCGGTCTCCGCGTGCTCGTGCGCGAACTCGGTGCCGCCCGCGCCCATGACCACGATGTGCCCGGGGGCGTAGAGGTACGGCCGCAGGTCGTCCACCGGTCGTCCGGTGACCGCGTCGGTGAAGGCGAACGAGAGGTCGCTCGAGCCGCCGGCGCGCGCGGTGCCGTCCAGCCGGACGCGCAGTCCGTCGACGACCTGCGTGCGCGGGCCGGGGGTCGGTCGCACCGGGTGCGCGGTGGCCGTCCCGCCGACGGTGACGGACCCGGCGTCGTGGACGTCGGCCATCTGGCCCTGCCGCCGGAACTCGACGTTGAGCAGGTACCGCCCCGCCGTGGGGAAGGTGAGGTCGACGGCGTACCGGCCCGGCGCACCCGTGGGCAGGGGATGGACGTGCGCGAACGTCGCGAGGTCGTCGCGGGTCACGATGAGGTGCATCGACACGCCGTGGCTTCGCCCGAGGTCCGTGATCGGCTGCCCGGTCTTCGCGTCGAGCAGGGTCACCTGCGCGCGGGTCGGCGTGCCCGGCCGCGCCGCGGGCACGTCGAACCGCACCCGGACGCCTGCGTCGGACGCCTCGACGGGCGACACGTCCGTCGTCATCATCGTGCTCATCGCCGGCCGCATCGGCATGCCCGCCGACTGAGTCCAGGCGAGCACGCCGTTCATGCCCCGCTGTGCCGCCTCGGTGCGGCTGAGCCCCGTAAGGCCGACGCCGACCGCGACCGCGACGACGGCCACGCCACCGAGGTACGCGTACTGTCCGAGCCGCGCACGCAGCGGTGGGCGCAGGATCTCGTCCGCGCTCGACGGCCGGCGGAAGCGGCGCAGCCGCAGCGCGTTCGTGACGACGCTGACCGAGCTCATCGCCATGGCGGCGGACGCCAGGATCGGGTCGAGCAGGATGCCGCCGGCGACGTACAGCGCGCCGGCCGCGACCGGGATCAGCAGCACGTTGTAGGCGAACGCCCAGAACAGGCCCTGCTTGATGGTGGCGACCGTGCGCCGCGACAGGGCGATCGCCGAGACGACGCCGCGCAGGTCGCCGCCGACGAGGGTGATGTCGGACGCGGCGACCGCGACGTCGGTGCCGGTGCCGACCGCGACGCCGAGGTCGGCCCGGGCGAGCGCGGGAGCGTCGTTGATGCCGTCGCCTGCCATCGCCACGACGTGCCCCTCGCGCTGCAGCTCCGCGACCCGCGCGGCCTTCTCCGCGGGCAGCACCTCGGCCATGACGTGCTCGACGCCGACCGAGTCCGCTACAGCGGCGGCCGTGGCGGCGTTGTCGCCGGTGAGCATCCACACCTCGGCGCCGAGTGCCTTCAACTGCGCGATCGCCTCGGCGGACTCCGGCCGCACGGTGTCGGCGACGGTGACCAGGCCGGCCGCGGCGTCGTCCACCGCCACGAACATCGGCGTCCGGCCGCCTTGGGCAGCGCTCGTGGCGGCGGCATCAAGCTCGTCGGTGGCCACCTCCCTGGCGGCCATCAGCGCGCGGTTGCCGACGAGGACGCGCCTACCGTCGACGCGCGCGTCGACGCCGTGCCCCGGCACCGCGTCGAACCACTGGACGGCCGGGAGGTCGAGGTTGCGGTCGCGGGCGCCGGCCACGATCGCCTCGCCGACGGGGTGCTCGCTGCCGAGCTCGGCCGCGGCGACGAGGGCGAGCAGCTCGTCCGGACGCCACCTGTCGGCGGTGGTGACGTCGACGAGGCCGGGGCGTCCGGTGGTGATGGTGCCGGTCTTGTCGAGCACGACGGCGGTGAGCCGCCTGGCCTGTTCGAGGGCGTCGCCGTTGCCGATGAGCACGCCGAGCTCGGCCGCCTTGCCGCTGCCGACCATGACGGCCGTCGGCGTCGCGAGCCCGAGCGCGCACGGGCAGGCGATGATCAGGACGGCGATCGCCGTGCCGAGCGCCAGCGTCATCCGTCCGGTGTCCGGCCCGAACAGCGCCCAGGCGGCGAACGTGACTGCGGCCATGACGAGGACGGCGGGCACGAACCACGACGACACGCGGTCGGCCAGGCGCTGCATGGGCGCGCGGGAGCCCTGCGCCTGCTCGACGAGCCGGATGATCTGGGCGAGCGTGGTGTCCGCGCCCACCGCGGTCGCGCGCATGACGATCGAGCCGGTGCGGTTCATGGTCGCGCCGATGACGGTGTCGCCGGACGCCTTGTCGACCGGCAGGCTCTCGCCGGTGAGCATGCTCTCCTCGACCGTCGTGGCACACTCGGTGACGACGCCGTCGACGGGGATCTTCTCGCCGGGACGGACGCGGACGAGGTCACCGACCACGACCCGCTCGACGGGCACGTCGGTCTCGGTGCCGTCCCGCAGCACGCGTGCGGTCTTCGGGGACAGGCCGACCAGCGCCCTGATCGCGTCCGCGGTGCGCCGCTTGGCCCTGGCCTCAAGCCAGCGGCCCATCAGCACGAGCGCGACGATGAGGAGCGCGGTCTCGAAGTACACGTGCAGCGGCAGCCCCGCGCGCTCGGCGGCGGCCGGCCACAAGGTGACGAACGCGCTGTACCCGTACGCGACGCCGGTGCCGAGAGCGACCAGCGTGTTCATGTTCGTGGACCGGTGCCGCGCGGCCTGCCAGGCGGCGGCGTAGATGCCGCGGCCGGCCCAGAACTGGACGACGGTGGCGACCACGAACAGCACCGGCATCAGCCAGTCCATGGCGTCGACCGGCAACGGCACGTACATGACGACCATGAGCGCAAGCCCGGCGGCGAGGCTCACCTGCCACCTGCGCGCGAGGCCGGTCAGCTCGGCGCCCCGCCGTGCGTCGTCCTCGTCCGCGGGGGACTCGGTCGGCTGCGTCGGGGCGTCCGGCACATCCGCACGCCGGCGCGGCGTCGCCGTGTACCCGGCCGACGAGACGGCACCGGTGAGCTCGTCGAGCGTCACGGTCGCGTCGTCGTACGCGACGGTGGCCACCTCGGTCGCGAGGTTCACCTGAGCGGACTCGACGCCGTCGACCTCGGTGAGCGCCTTCTCGACGCGACGAACGCAGGACGCGCACGTCATCCCGTCGATGGCCAGCTCGACGCGCCGATCGACCCTCGGTACCGGCTGCACGCTCACGATCCACCGGCCAGGGCGTAGCCGGCCTCGTCCAGCGCGGTGGTGATCTGCTCGTCGGTCAGCGGCGCGTCGCTCTCCACGGAGACGCTGGACGTCCCGCCGGGGACAAGGGACACCGCGACCTCGCGGACGCCGTCGAGCGCGCCGACCTCGGCACGGACGGCGTTGACGCAGTGCTCGCAGGTCATTCCGTCGACGGCGTAGGTCTTGGTCGGCATGGTGGTCCTCTCACGAACGGACGAGCCGGGCGATGGCGGCGGAGGCTTCCTTGACCTTGGCGTCGGCCTCGTCGCCGCCCTTGGCGACGGCGTCGGCGACGCAGTGGCTGAGGTGCTCGTCCAGCAACCCGAGCGCGAACGACTCGAGCGCGCGGGTCGCGGCGGACACCTGGGTCAGGACGTCGATGCAGTACGTGTCGGACTCGACGAGGCGTTGCAGGCCGCGTACCTGTCCCTCGATCCGGCGCAGCCGCTTCAGGTGCGCGGCCTTCTCGTCGTGGTAGCCGGGCTTCGTCGTGTCCATGAGCAATACCTCCTGGGGGTACCTATACCGGCAGGGGGTATACGTCGTCAAGGGTGCGAACCGGCGTCGGCCGGTTGCGCGCCCCTGGTTGATCATGTTCTCGTGATCAACCAGGGCTGCGCACGATCTGCAGGGCGTGGGAAGCCATGGTTCGTCGTGGGAAGGGCCGGAGCGGCCATGTGAAGTCGAGCCGCGCCATGTGAAGTCCCCACGCCGGAGCGGGGCGGGGCGGTGCTGTGGTTCAATGTGACCCGTGAACACGCCGACGACCCGCGCCACGCACTCTGCGCCGCATGCCGTCGGGTGTCCGTGTTGTCGCCGCTGAACCCGTCCCGAGTCCAGCCCCCGCCCGCCCGACGCGGGCCGTCCCAGAGACGACACGATGACACTTTTCGTTGCCACCACTGACATTTCCTCGGTCCGACAGGACCTGCGCGGCCAGACCGTGCTCGTCCTCCACGCGCACCCGGACGACGAGGCCATCTTCACCGGC
>JAFMQP010000180.1 GCA_017354575.1 Acidothermales bacterium
CCGCTGGCACGGCCGGCTCACCGTCGACGCCGCCGACCCGGCGAACTCCGCGGTGACGCTGGAGGTCGACGTCGCGAGCCTGGAGGTGCGCGAGGGCACCGGCGGCGTCAAGCCGCTCACCGACTCCGACCGCAGGGACATCCAGCGGAACATCCGCCAGAAGATCCTGCACACCGACCAGCACCCGTCGATCTCCTTCAGGTCCACGCGGGTCGGTGGTACGCCGGACGCCGTCACCGTCGACGGTGAGCTCACCATCGTCGGCACGACGCAGCCGGTCGTGGCGCGCGGCAGCGTCGGCGACGACGGCAGGGTGCACGGTACGGCGACCGTGGCGCAGAGTAGGTGGGGGATCAAGCCCTACACGGCGTTCCTCGGCGCGCTGAAGCTCAGGGACGAGGTCGAGATCGAGCTGGACGCGACGCCGACGCCGTCAGAGGGCTAGCGACGGCTTCAGGCTCAGCAGCTTGCCCAGCAGGCCGTTCACGAACGCCGGCGACGCGTCCGTCGACAGCTCGGTGGCGAGCCGCACCGCCTCGGCGATCGCGACGGCGTCAGGCATGTCCGCCGCGTACAGGAGCTCGTAGCCGCCGAGCCTGAGCACGTTGCGGTCCACGGCAGGCATGCGGTCGAGCGTCCAGTCGACGGCGTGCTCGGCGATCAGCTGGTCCAGCCGGCCGCGGTGCGCGGCCACACCCTCGACGAGGGTCACCGCGTACTCCGGTACCGGAGGGTCGGCCGCCGCGATCCGGTCGGCGAGCAGGCGCACCGGGTCGACACCGCGCACGTCGGCCTCGAACAGGACGTCGAGGGCACGCTTGCGGGCCTTCCCCCGCGCGCCCGGCGCGCCAGCGGGCCGGGGTCTCACGGGCTCGGGCATCAGCCGGACACGCGCGAGATGTACTCGCCCGTACGGGTGTCGACCTTGATCCGCTCACCCGTCGTGACGAAAAGCGGCACCTGGATCTGCGCGCCCGTCTCCAGCCGCGCCGGCTTCGTGCCACCGCTGCTGCGGTCACCTTGCAGGCCCGGCTCGGTGTACTCGATGCTCAGCTCGACGGACGCCGGCAGCTCGACGTAGAGCACTGTGCCGTCGTGCATCGCGACGGTCGCCTCCTGGCCCTCCAGGAGGAAGCTCGCCGCGTCCCCGAGCGCCTCGCCCAGCACGTGGATCTGGTCGTAGGTCTCGGTGTCCATGAACACGAAGTCGGCACCGTCCTTGTACAGGTACTGCATGCCCCGCTTGTCGACGGTGGCGACGTCGACCTTCACACCGGCGTTGAACGTCTTGTCGACGACCTTGCCGGAGGTCACGTTCTTCAGCTTGGTGCGGACGAACGCCCCGCCCTTGCCGGGCTTCACGTGCTGGAACTCGACGACGTTCCACAGGTTGCCGTCGAGGTTGAGGGTCATGCCGTTCTTCAGGTCGTTCGTCGTGGCCACTGCCTGGTTTCTCCGCGTCGCTTGTCGGGCCGCGGCTCGTCCTACAGCAGGGCGAGGTCGCGGTCGGTCCGGGTCAGGGACTCCGCGCCCTCGACGCCGACGAGGAGCGTGTCCTCGATGCGTACACCGCCGCGGCCGGGCAGGTAGACACCTGGCTCGACGGTGACGGGAATCCGATCTGCCAGTGTAGCCGTGGCGCTGTACCCCAAGAACGGGTCCTCGTGGATCTCCAGCCCGACGCCGTGCCCGAGGCCGTGCGTGAACCGCTCGGCGTACCCGGCGTCGGCGATCACCTGCCGGCTCGCGGCGTCGACGTCCCTGGCGGAGGCGCCGTCGCGGAGCGCCTCCCGGCCCGCGAGCTGCGCCGCCGCGACGAGCTGGTAGATCTCCCGCTGCCAGTCGGCGGCGGCACCGAGCACGAACGTGCGGGTCTCGTCGGCGTGGTAGCCGGCGTAGCGCGCGCCGAAGTCGATCTTGACGAAGTCGCCGTGCCGGAGCTGCCGGTCGGTCGGCTGGTGGTGCGGGATCGCCGAGTGCGGCCCGCTCGCGACGATGGTCGGGAAGCCCGGCCCGTCCGCGCCGTACTCGCGCATCCGGGCGTCCAGCTTCCTGGCGAGGTCGCGCTCGGTCATGCCCTCGCGCACGGTCTTGAGCACGTCCGCGAGTGCCTGGTCGCTGATCTCGCACGCCTGCCGTAGGAACGCGATCTCGACGTCGTCCTTGACCATCCGGAGCTGCTCGACGCCCTGCTCGATGGACGTGAACGCGATGTCCGGCGCCGCCTGCGTCATCGCCTGGTAGAGCCGGACGGTGACGTCGTGGTCCTCGAAGCCGACCCGGCGCTCCCCCGAGCCAACCAGCCGCTTCACCCCGTGCACGGCGACGGGCAGCCGGACGCCGGTGCGCGCGGGGTAGTCAACGAGCAGCTCCACGTCGGGCGCCTCGGCGGCCGCCTGGTCGGCGTACCGCCCGTCGGTGACGAGCAGGTCGGCGCCGTCCTCCCGGACGACGAGCGCGCCGTTGGACCCGGTGAACCCGCACAGGTACCGCACGTTGACGAGCCTGGTGACCACGGCCGCGTCGATGTCGCGCTGCGCGAGCAGGACGCGCAGGCGGTCCCGCCTGACCGTGTGGTTCGCCTCCGAAGGCATGTGCACAGACCTCTCTCGCCGCTCGCCCCGGCTCCCACACGTTAGCCGGTCCGGCGGGCCGGGTCCCACCCGAGACGACCGGACCGTGACCGCCGGTCAGCGCACGAGCTCGGCCGCCGGCGGCGGCCGGTGCGGCCGGCGGAACCGGTCCGCGGGAAGCCCCCGGACGAGGATCACGCCGGGCACGTTCACCCGGCAGTAGGCCTCGAGGAACGCCGGGTGGGCGTCGACGAGCCACACCCAGCCCTGGTGGATGTCACTGCCCACGAACCGGACGATGCGGGTCGCGAAGAGCGAGGCCAGGATCCCGGCGAGCGCCACCAGGAGGGGGAAGACCAGGGGCCAGCGCACGGTGTCCACCCCGTACATCACCACGGCGACGACCGCGGCGGCCGCCGCGACGGCGGCCGCGCCGTACACCAGTCCCTGCTGTCCGCGCAGCCGGGCCAGACCCGCCGCGCTCACCGGCAGGTACATGGTGACCGGCGGGTTGACCAGGTTGAGGTACCAGCCCAGCAGACCGGGGAAGTACGCCGCGTGGCTGTGGAACACGAACCGGGTGAGCCGCACGGCCTGTTCGCCGGAGAGGACGCAGACGGGCGGCATCCGAAGCGACGCGGACACCTCCACGCGCCAACACGCCTCGGTCTTCATCGCACCCCCGGCGCACGTCCACGATCGTGGAGGTTCCGGTCCCCTGGTGGGACCGGTTCCTTCATGGTCATGGGAGAAGGTCGGTCAGTACCCCTGCGGCCGCTGCCCGTACTCCTGCTGACCCGGGTAGCCCTGCTGCTGCGGCGGGTATGCCTGCTGGTGCGGGTACGCCTGCTGCTGGTACGCCGGCTGCTGCTGGCCGTACCCCGACACCTGTTGCGGCTGCGAAGGCTGCGGCTGGTAGCCCTGCTGCGGGGCGTACCCCTGCTGGGGTGCGCCGCCGGGGACCTGCACCATGCCAGGGGGGTTGATCCGGACGAACGCGTCGATGAACGCCGGATGCGCCTTGTTCATGTAGATCCACTGACCGTCGACGCCGGCGCCGATGGCGTTGCTGACGAGGGTCGCGCTCACGATGATGAGCACGATGCCGGCGAGGAGGAACAACCAGAACAGCAGCCCGGCCGCCGCACTGCTCGCGTTCGCCAGCCCGATGCCGAGGATGACGCCGAGCAGGGCGAGGATCAGCCCGCCGAACAACAGGAACCGCAGCTTGCGGATCCTGGCCGCGGGCCCCGCGGCGAGCGGGATGTTCATCCGCACGGCCGGGTTGGTGAGGCGCAGCACGAGGCCGGCGATGCCGGGGACGTAACGGGCCCAGGGACTCTGGAAGATGAACCGCACCGAGGTCGTGGCCGGCTGCCCTGTGACGGCGCACACGCCGGGCAGCTGCAGCTGACCGAGCGCCTGCCGGGGCCACGTCACTTTGCTCATTGCTTCTTCGACTCCTCGCTGTTCTCTCGCCGTGCGCTCCTGCGACGGGGCACCGGCAGGTTACGTTCCGCTCGGCTGCGCGGCGACGGCGCGGAGGGCCAGCTCGTACGACCGCAGGCCGAACCCGGCAACGGTACCGGTCGCCACACCGGCGACGACAGAGGTGTGGCGGAAGCTCTCCCTCGTCGCCGGATTGGTCAGATGCACCTCGACGAGCGGCGCGGTCCGCTGGGCACACGCGTCGCGCAGCGCGTACGAGTAATGGGTGAACGCCGCCGGGTTCAGCACGACCGGCAGCCGTGCGCCCGCCGCCTCGTGCAGCCACGCGACGAGCTCGGCCTCGTCGTCGGTCTGCCTGACCTCGACGTCGAGCCCCAGCTCCTTGCCCACCTGCTCGCACGCGGTGACCAGGGCGGGGTAGTCCTCGCGGCCGTAGACCTCGGGCTCACGCGAACCGAGCCGTCTCAGGTTCGGCCCGTTGAGCACCAGTACGCGCACGGCCGACAGCGTAGTGGTAGCGGCCGACACCACCGTGACGGGCACCGTCAGCGGGCGACGACCGCGTACGCCGCTTCCAGCAGCCGCGGGTCGGGATCCTCGAGCCGGGTGGTCGCGCCAAGCCCGTCCAGCACGACGAAGCGCAGCGTCGCGCCGCGCGCCTTCTTGTCGACACGCATCGCGTCGAGCAGCGCCGGCCACGCGTCCGCCCGGTAGCCGGTCGGCAGGCCGACCGCGGCGAGGATGCCGGCGTGCCGCTTCGCCACCGCGTCGTCGACGGTGCCGGCGAGGCGGCCGAGCTCGGCGGCGAAGACCATGCCGACGGAGACCGCGTGGCCGTGCCGCCAGCGGTACCGCTCCACCCGCTCGATCGCGTGCGCCAGGGTGTGGCCGTAGTTCAACGCCTCCCGCGGGCCCGACTCACGGAGGTCCGTGGCGACCACGTCCGCCTTGACGCGCACCGCCCGCTCGACCAGCTCGCGGACGTGTGGCCCGCCTGGACCGGCCGCGCCGGCGGGGTCGTCCTCGACCAGGTCGAGGATCGCCGGGTCGGCGATGAAGCCCGCCTTGACGACCTCGGCGAGGCCGGCGACGTACTCGACGGCGGGCAGGGCGGCCAGCGTGCCGAGGTCGCACAGCACCCCGGCGGGCGGGTGGAACGTGCCGACCAGGTTCTTGCCGGCCGGGGTGTTGATGCCGGTCTTGCCGCCGACCGCGGCGTCGACCATGCCGAGCAGCGTCGTCGGCACGTGCACGACGGGGACGCCGCGCAGCCAAACCGACGCGACGAAGCCGGCGAGGTCGGTGACCGCTCCCCCGCCGACGCCCACGACGCAGTCGGACCTGGTGAACCCGAGCTCGCCCATCCGGGTCCAGCACGCCGCCGCAACCGAGACGTCCTTGCCGTCCTCGGCGTCGGGTACCTCGATGCGGCAGGGGCGCAGGCCCGCGCCGGCCAGCACCTCGACCACGCGGTCGGCGGGCGCGCGCACCGTCTCGGTGCTCACCACCGCGACCTGCCGCGTGCGCGGCCCGAGCAGACCGGTGAGCTCGGCGACGGCGTCATGGCCGACGACCACGTCGTACGGGCGCTCACCCGCGACCGCGATCCGCGTCGGCTCGGCGTTCACCCGGCGTCGCCCTCCGCACCGCCGCGGACCACGTCGAGGACGGCGTCGACGACCTCGCCCGGACCCAGCGCGGACGTCGCGACCACCGCGGTGGCGACCTCGAGGTAGTGCGGCCGGCGGTCCGCGAGCTGCTTCCGCAGCGTCGCCCGCGGGTTCCCGATGAGCAGCGGACGCGGGGTGTCGAGGCCGACCCGGTGCGCCGCCGCGCTGAGATCGACGTCGAGGAACACGACGCGGTGCGCCCTGAGCAGCTCGCGCGTCGACGGGTCGAGGACCGCGCCGCCGCCGAGCGAGAGCACACCCCCGTGCTCGGCGAGCGCCGCGGCCACCGCCTCGCGTTCGAGCCGGCGGAAGGCCGGCTCGCCGTCGGTGACGAAGATCTCCGGGACGGGCTTGCCCGCCCGCGCCTCGACGGCCGAGTCGGTGTCGAGGAACTCCACGCCGAGCCGGTCGGCGAGCCGCCGGCCGACGGTCGTCTTGCCCGCGCCCGGCGGCCCGACCAGCACGACGACGGGGCCTACCGGCCGCGTCCCACCCCTGGTGTCGTCGCCCGAGGTGTCGGTGTCACCCACTGTCGGCCTGCTCCGCTCTACGAGAACGCGAGGTTCTCGCGATATGCCTCGAGGTTGCGCGTCGTCTCCGCGACGGAGTCGCCGCCGAACTTCTCCAGCACGGCGTCGGCGAGGACGAGCGCGACCATCGCCTCGGCGACCACGCCCGCGGCGGGCACCGCGCACACGTCACTTCGCTGGTTGATCGCCTGCGCCGGCTCACCGGTGGCGACGTCGACCGTCCGCAGCGCGCGCGGCACGGTGGAGATGGGCTTCATCGCGGCCCGGACGCGCAGCACCTCCCCCGTGGACATGCCGCCCTCGGTGCCGCCGGAACGGCCGGACGCCCGGCGGATCCCCGACTCGGTGGGGACGATCTCGTCGTGCGCGGCCGACCCGCGGCACCTCGCGAGGTCGAAGCCGTCGCCGACCTCGACGCCCTTGATCGCCTGGATGCCCATGAGCGCGGCAGCGAGCCGGCCGTCGAGCCGGCGGTCCCAGTGCGTGTGGCTGCCGAGACCCGGCGGCAGCCCGTGCGCCACCACCTCGACGACGCCGCCGAGGGTGTCGCCGTCGCCGCGCGCGGCGTCGACCTCGGCGACCATCAGCTTCCCGGTGTCCTGGTCGGCGCAGCGCATCGGGTCGTCGTCGATGCGCGCGCCGTCCTCGGGGCCGGGCACCACGCCGGGCGGCACCGCGACGGTGCCGAGCTCGACGACGTGGCTCACGACCTCCGCCCCGGCCACCTGCCGCAGGAACCGCCTGGCCACCTCACCCAGCGCGACGCGCGCGGCGGTCTCCCGCGCGCTGGCGCGCTCCAGGACGGGGCGGGCGTCGTCGAAACCGTACTTCTGCATGCCGACGAGGTCGGCGTGACCGGGCCGCGGGCGGGTGAGCGGCGCGTTCCGCGCCAGCCCGGCGATCTCGTCCGGGTCGACGGGGTCGGCGGCCATCACCTTCTCCCACTTGGGCCACTCGGTGTTGCCGACCCGGATCGCGACCGGGCCGCCCAGCGTCCGGCCGTGCCGGATACCGCCGGCGAAGCTCACCTGGTCCTGCTCGAACGACATCCGCGCGCCCCTGCCGTAACCCAGCCGGCGCCGGGCCAGCGCGGCGGCGACGTCGGAGGTGGTCACCTCGACCCCGGCGGGCAGCCCTTCCAGGATCGCCACGAGTTCCGGGCCGTGCGACTCTCCGGCGGTCAGCCAACGCAGCATGTGGCCAAGTCTCCCATCAGCGGGACAGCTCGGCCTCGCCCGCCTCGCGCATCGCCTCGACCGGTGCCTCGCACCCGGTCATCGCCGTCACCTGCAGGGCGGCCTGGTGCAGCAGCAGCTCGAAGCCGCCGACGACGGTGCCGCCCGTCTTCGTTACGGCGGCCGCCAGCTCTGTGGGCCAGGGCGCGTACGCGACGTCGAACAGCGCCGCGACCGAGCCGGCGTACGGCACCAGCCCGTCGGTCGTGCCGCCCGGAACGGTCGAGACCACCAGGTCGGCGGCGCCGAGCACGCCGGTGCCCGGCCACGCGGCGAACCGCAGCGCCAGCCCGAACGCCTCGCCGACCTCCCGCAGCCGCACCGCCCTGCCCTCGTCCCGGACGACGGCGGTCACCTCGGTGACGCCGAGGCCGGCGAGGGCGGCCGCCGCCGAGCAGGCGGTCGCGCCGCCGCCGAGCAGGACCGGACGCCGGGCGCGGGCC
>JAFMQP010000022.1 GCA_017354575.1 Acidothermales bacterium
GGCGGCGCGTCCAAGCCCGGCGCGAGCCCGCGGCTGCGGGAGCTGGCCCGCGACCTGCTCGACCAGCTGGACGCCATGCCGAGGGCAGCGGCGGTCGACGCCGCCGAGCCGGACGACCTGGGGGGCATCGTCGCCACCTGGCCCGACGTCCCGTCACTGCCCGGCCCGCCGGACCGCTACACGCTGCGTGAGCGGTTGCGCGGCGCGTGGCTCGGCCGCGCGGCCGGCTGCCTGCTCGGCAAGCCGGTGGAGGGCGTCCCGCGCCGCGGCATCCGCGCGATCCTGGAGGCCACAGGACGGTGGCCGCTCGCCGGCTACGTCACCGCGGACGGGCTGCCGCCGGACGTCGCCGCGCGCTGGCCGTGGCACCCGAGCCACACCGAGAGCCTGGCGGAGAACCTCGACGGCATGCCCGAGGACGACGACCTCGACTTCACCATGCTGGCGCTGCGCGTGCTGGAACGGCACGGCCGCGACTTCACGACCGCCGACGTCGCCCGGGCCTGGCTGGAGGACGTGCCCGCGGGCCGGCTGTTCACGGCTGAGCGCGTCACGTACCGCAACCTGCTCGACGGACACCCGCCGGACGAGGCGGCACGGGTGCGCAACCCGTTCCGCGAGTGGATCGGCGCGCAGATCCGCACCGACCTCTACGGCTGGGTGTGTCCCGGCCGGCCGCGGGACGCCGCGCGGCTCGCCTGGCGGGACGCGCGGCTCAGCCACACGCGCAACGGCGTCTACGGGGCGATGTTCGTCGCGGCGGCGAACGCTACCGCGCTCGTGACCGACGACGTCCGCACGGTCCTGGAGCAGGCGCTCGGCGTCGTGCCGCCGACGAGCCGGCTCGCGAAGGCCGTCCGTTCGGCCACGGCGCTCGCCGAGGTGGGCGTCGAGCCGGAGGAGGCGCTGGACGCGTTGCACGCGGCGTACGGTCACCTGCACTGGGTGCACGTGCTCAACAACGTCGCGCTGGTGGCGTACGCGCTGGCCGCGAGCGGCGGCGACTTCGCGACGGGCGTCGCGACGGCGGTCACCGGCGGGTGGGACACCGACTCCGACGGCGCCACGGTCGGCGCCCTGCTGGGTGCGATGGCGGGCGAGCGCGGCATCCCGTCGTCCTGGACGGCGCCGCTGCGCGACCGCGTGGCGTCGTGCGTGCCCGGGTGCGACGGTGCCTCGCTCAGGTCGCTCGCCGACCGCACGCACGCGCTCCTGGCGAGGGACGGGTAGTGCGGGACGACGCCGCCGTCACGGTCGCCGTGTGCCAGCTGGCGCCGGTGCTCGGCGACGTCGAGGGGAACGTGGCGCGCGCCCTGGCCGCCGTCGCGGGCGCCGCCGCGGCCGGCGCGCGGCTGGTCGTCCTGCCCGAGCTGGTGAGCAGCGGCTACGCGTTCAGCGGACCCGACGAGCTGGCGCGGTGCGCGGAACCTCCCGGCGGGCCCACGGTGACGCGCCTGGCCGCCGCGGCGCGTGCGCACGGCGCCGTCGTCGTGGCCGGGTTCCCCGAGCTGGCCGACGGCGGCGAGATGTGCAACAGCGCCGTGCTGGCCGACCCGTCGGGCGTGCGCGCCGTCTACCGCAAGGCCCATCTGTGGGACCGCGAGAAGGCCTTGTTCACGGCCGGTTCCGCGCCGCCTGCCGTCGTCGACACCGGCGTCGGACGGGTCGGCGTGATGGTCTGCTACGACCTCCGGTTCCCCGAGTGGCTGCGCCTCGCGACGCTCGACGGCGCGGAGATCGTGTGCGCGCCCGCCAACTGGCCGGCCGAGCCGCGGACCGCGGGGGAGCGGCCTGTCGAGGTCGTCCGGCTGCAGGCGTCGGCGTCCGTGAACCACGTCTACGTCGCCGCCGCCGACCGTGTCGGCCGGGAGCGGGGCGTCGACTGGGTGGGCGGCTCGGCGATCGTCGCACCGGACGGCTACCCGCTCGCGGTCGCCGATCCCGCGCGCGGCGAGCAGCTGCTCACGGCCGAGTGCCGGCCGGCCGCGGCGCGCGACAAGCGGGTGTCGCCGCACAACGACGTGCTCGCCGACCGTCGCCTCGACCTGTACGGCTGATCCTGCGCTCTGCGCGAACAGCGCGGCCCGGTGTCGGCGCTCCGCTCTACGTTGGTACGCATGGACTTCGTCGAGGTGGTGCCGAGCCTGTACCGGATCGAGCTCGACTTCGTGAACGCGTATCTCTGGTGCGATCCCGGTGACCTCACGCTCGTCGACAGCGGCTACCACGGCACGGGCGCGGCCGTTCTCGACGCCGTCCGCCGGCTCGGTCAAGACCCGGCCGAGCTGCGGCGGGTCATCGTGACCCACAGCCACGACGACCACACAGGCGGCGCGTCCGAGATCGTCGAGACGCTCCCGGACGTCAGCGTGATCGCGTCCCGGGCCGACGCACCCGTGATCCGCGGCGAACGCGAGCAGGCGGCGCCCGTGCTCGAGGACTGGGAGCGACGGATGGCGGACGGGTTGCCCGACCTTCCCAAGGCGCCGCCGGTCCGCGTCGACCTGGAGGTCGAGGACGGCGACCTGCTCGGCTTCGCAGGCGGCGCCACCGTCGTCGCAGTGCCGGGGCACACCGCGGGCAGCATCGCGATCCACCTGCCGTTGCACCGCGTCCTGTTCACCGGCGACATCGCGGCGAACGTCCAGCGGCTCATCCCCGGCGTCTTCCACCTCGACCGTGCCGAGGCGCAGCGGTCGTTCGAGCGGCTCGCCGACCTGGACGTCGACACCGCCTGCTTCGGCCACGGCGAGCCGGTCGCGCACGACGCCGCCACCGCCCTGCGTAGCGTTGCCGCGGAGCTGTGACACGCGGATCGCCACCGCACGGTAGCGTTCGGCCCGTGGCTCAGTTTCCCGACGACCTCGTCCGCCCCGCCCTACGCTCACGCGCGGCGGGCGGCGAGGGCACCGTTCCCGCTGCGATGCTCACTTCGGAGGCCGTCTCGTGACACAGGGAACCGAGAGTGTGGGCTTCGACCGCGCCGCCGCGACGTCGGCGTGGGAGCGGCTCGTCGCCGAGTACGCGGCCGGGCGGGACTCCGAGGACCTCGTGCCCTACTGGGCGGAGCTGCTCGGTGCGGCGACCGGCGCCGACCTGGAGCAGGCCGAGGAGGAGGTGCGCGGGTTCGCGCCCACGCCGTCCGGTCCCCGGCCAGAGGCCGACGTCGTCGTCGAGGTGATGAACGGGGTGAGCGACCTCGTCGTCCGGCTGTGTGCCGACGTGGTGCTCTACGGCGACGAGGCCGACCCCAACGCTCTGGTCGCCGAGGCGCGACGGCTGAACGACCGCTACTGCGACCTCTACGACCTCGTCGTCGAGCTGCATCCCGACGTGCCGCTCGACGAGGACGACGCCGACGACGAGGACGAGGACGAGTCCGTGCCCGCCGTGCCCGCACCGGTCGCCACGCGGCCGGTGGCGCCGGCCGCCGAGGGCCCGGCGCCGTGGCTGCACCGCACCGGTACGCCGGTGGCGAGCGACGCGCTCGCGGGTCTGGTGCGGCGCCTCGTCACGGCGTACTCCCAGCGGGCCGAGGCGGTGACGCTGGAGGCCATGTGGCGCAGCGCGTTCGCGGCCGCGAGCGGTTGTGCGGCCGCCGTCGTCCAGGACGTCTGCGATTCCGCGCGGCTGCCCGCAGAACCGCTCTCCGAGACACGCGCGGCGAACGAGGTGGCCGCCGGGTTCGAGGAGCTGTTCGCGGCCGCCGTCGTCCGGCTGTTCGCCCCGGACGGGACCGGCAACGGCGACCTCGCCGACGAGGCCCGCCGGCTCGTCCAGCGTCGCGACGCCCTGTTCGACCTGATGGAGACGCAGTACCCGGGCATCTACGCCGACGAGGACGCCTGACACGCCCACGGGGTCAGCTGATCCGGCGCACCAGCCCCGCGACGATCCGGCCGACGATCAGCCAGAAGATCGCGGCCAGCCCGTAGTCGACGAGCACCGCGACCCGCTTGTCCGCCGGGGTGAACAGGTCGCGGAAGAACACGACCAGCCCGTCCGCCCAGTGGGAGACGAACGTGACGAGCGGGTTGTGCGGGTTCGCGGTGAAGATCACGAACACGATGTGCAGCGCGAGCACGACGGCGAACACCGCGGCGAGAACGTTCACGACGGTGACCGTCCAGTGCACGACGGTCGCGCGGAACCGGCGTGCCCGCTCACGCTCCTCGGCACGGCGTTGCTCCCGGTCGGACCGGGCCCGGTCGCGCTCCTCCGCGCGCTCGCGCCCCGCCTCACGCTCCCGCTTAGCCACGGTCTCCTCGTCCCCGCCCCTGGGGTCCTGCCTGGTGTCCGCCACGGCCGCCATTGTGCCCCTGCCACATACCCAGAACAAGGAACGCCGGTCCGACCCACCGGTGATCTCGCGCTCAGCGGCGGCAGGGGGTGAGCATAGGCTGGACGGGTGCAGCAGTCCCTCGCGCGGTCGTTCGTCGTCGGCTTCGACCTCGACCTGACCCTCGCCGACCCGAGGGCGGGGATCGCCCGCATCTACCGTGAGGTGTCCGAGCGTACCGGCGTCCACATCGACGTCGACCTCGTCGTCTCCCGGCTCGGGCCGCCGCTCGAATGGGAGATGGGCCAGTGGTTCCCCCCCGAGCGGGTCGACGAGGCCGCGGCGCTGTACCGCTCGCTGTACCAGCTGGCCATCCCCGTCACCACCGAGCTGCCGGGCGCGCGCGAGGCGGTCGCCGCGGTCCACCGGCTCGGCGGCCGAGTGGTCGTCATCACCGCGAAGCACGCCCCGAGCGCCGAGGCGACGCTGCGCCACCTCGGCATCGAGGCCGACGAGGTGGTCGGCCGGCGCTGGGCCGAGGGCAAGGGCGACGCGCTGCGCGAGCGCGGCGGCGTGGTCTACGTCGGCGACCACCCAGGTGACGTGCGGGCCGCGCGGGCCGCCGACGCCGTCGCGGTCGGCGTCCGCACCGGCGGCGTCGAACCAGAGGGAGCCGACGTCCTGCTCGACGACCTCACGTCGTTCCCCGCGTGGCTCGACGGGTACGTCCTCGACGCCCGGCTGCGGGCGCTGGACGCCGGGCTGCGCGAGCTCGGCGGCGTCGTCGTCGCGTTCTCCGGCGGCGCCGACTCCGCCTTCCTGCTCGCCGCGGCCGTCCGCGCGCTCGGCGCCGACGCCGTCGTCGCCGCGACGGCGGTCTCGTCCAGCCTGCCCGCCGCCGAGCTGGCCGCGGCGCGCGCGTTCGCCGCCGGGCTGGGCGTCCGCCACGTCACGCCCGCCACCGAGGAGATGTCGCGGGACGGCTACCAGGCGAACGCGGGCAACCGTTGCTACTTCTGCAAGGCCGAGCTGGTGGACGTCCTCGGCCCGCTGGCCGCTGCGGAGGGAAAGGCGTTCGTCGTCACCGGCACCAACGCCGACGACGCGGCGGACGACTTCCGTCCCGGCATCAGGGCGGCCGCCGAGCGGGGCGCGCGTACGCCGCTGCTCGACGCCGGCTTCACCAAGGCGCAGGTGCGTGCGGCGAGCCGGCGCTGGGGCCTGTCGACGTGGGACAAGCCGGCCGCGGCCTGCCTGTCCAGCCGGGTGGCGTACGGCGTCCGCATCACGCCGAAGCGGCTCGCGCGGGTGGAGGCGGCCGAGGCCGCGCTGCGCGAGGCACTCGCCGCGGCGGACATCCCGGTCCGCGACCTGCGGGTGCGCGACCTCGGCGACCACGCGCGGATCGAGGTCGACCGCGAGCACGTGCCGGCCGTCGCCGCGTCGGCCGCGTGCGTCGAAGCCGTGGCGGCCGCCGGGTTCGGCCGCGTCGAGGTCGACACGCAGGGTTTCCGCTCCGGCTCCATGAACGAGCTGCTGAGGTGATGACCGGCCCACGGCGAGCGGAAGTCGATACGCTGGCGCGGCACCAAGGAAAGGACGACTCGTGCCCACTGGCAAGGTGAGGTTCTACGACCGGGACAAGGGTTTCGGCTTCGTGAGCCGCGACGACGGCGGCGACGTGTACGTGCACTCGTCGGCGCTGCCCAGCGGTGTCACGTCGCTGCGTCCCGGCCAGCGGGTCGAGTTCGGCGTGGCCGAGGGTCGCCGCGGGCAGCAGGCGCTGTCGCTGCGCGTCCTCGACCCGGCCCCGTCCGTCGCGAAGGCACAGCGCAAGAACCCGGACGAGATGGGCCTGATCGTCGAGGACCTCATCAAGATGCTCGACACCCTCGAGGAGGGCTACCGGCGCGGGCGTCACCCGGACGCGCGCACCGCCGGTCGGCTCGCGTCCGTGCTGCGTGCCGTCGCCGACGACATCGAGGCGTGAGCTCGTGACCGGGATCGCGGTCGCGGGGGAGGTGCGCGACGCCGTCGGCGCGGGCGCGCCCGTCGTCGCGCTGGAGTCCACGATCTTCACGCACGGCCTGCCGCGTCCCCTCGACCTCGAGGTCGCGCGGGAGGCGGAGAAGGCACTGCGCGCGGACGGCGTCGTGCCCGCGACGGTCGGCGTCGTCGACGGCGTGCCGACGGTGGGCCTCACCGACGCGCAGATCGAGCGGCTCGCCACCGACGACGCCGCGGTGAAGGTCAGCATCCGCGACCTTCCGGTAGCGGCGGCGAAGCGGCTCGGCGGCGGCACCACCGTGGCGGCGACGTCGATGCTCGCGCACCGCGCGGGTGTCCGGGTCTTCGCCACCGGCGGCCTCGGCGGCGTGCACCACGGCGCGAGCACGACGTTCGACGAGTCGGCCGACCTCGTCGCGCTCGCGGCCACGCCCGTGGTCGTCGTCAGCGCCGGCGTGAAGTCGATCCTCGACATCGGTGCGACGCTGGAACGCCTGGAAACACTGAACATCCCGGTCGTGGGCTACCGCACGACCCGCTATCCCGGGTTCTACGTCGCCGACTCCGGCCACCGCCTCGACCACGCCGTCGACGGCCCGGACGAGGCCGCCGCGGTCGCCCGGGCACGCGACGAGCTGGGGCTGTCCTCGGCGGTGCTCGTGGCGAACCCGGTGCCCGCGGTGGACGAGCTCGACCCGGCAGAGCACGGGCGGCTGGTCGCGGGCGCGTGGGACGCGGCGGAGCGTGCGGGGATCGTCGGGCACGACATCACGCCGTTCCTGCTCGACCACATCCAGCGCGCGACGGGCGGACGCAGCCTCGAGGTGAACGTCGCCGTGTACCGCAACAACGTCGCCGTCGCGGGCGACATCGCCCGCGCGCTCGCGCCCTCCGCATCCGCGTGACGGCGACCGACGTGATCGCGCCTGGTTCGGTGTCCGGTCCGGCCCTGGTTGATCACGTTAACATGATCAACCAGGGCCTCACACGGTGCGGAAACCGTGTGAGGGCACGGCTCGTCGTGGGGAGCACGGACGGACGGGCGCTCGGCGGTGTGCGGCCGTGACCGAGCCGCGGGTCCTCGGTGTGCTCGGCGACCTGCTCGAGGACGTCGTCGTGTGGCTCGCCGAGCCCGTCAGGGAGGCGACCGACACAGCCGCGGAACTGCACCGCGCGCGCGGAGGCAGCGGCGCCAACGTCGCGGCGTTCGCGGCCGGCATCCGGCCGACGCGGTTCATCGGCTGCGTCGGCGCGGACGGCGTCGGGGACTCGTTGGTGGCGGACCTCGCCGGATGTGGCGTCGACGTCCGCGTACAACGGCGTGGCACGACGGGCGCGGTGGTCGTGCTCGTCGCCCCTGACGGTGAGCGCACGATGTTCCCCGACCAGGGCGCGTCCGGGCTGCTCGCGCCGGTCGACGACGCGTGGCTCACCGGGCTCGCGCACCTGCACGTCACGGCGTACTCGTTCCTGCGCGAGCCGGTGGCGACCTCGACGCGCGACGTGTTGCGGCGGCTGCGCTCGGCCGGCGTGCGGGTGTCGGTGGACGCGTCGTCGGCGGGCGCACTGCGCCGCCACGGCGTCGACCGGTTCGTCGCGCTGCTGACCGAGCTGTGTCCGGCGTACCTGCTGGCCGACCGCGGCGAGGCCGGGCTGCTCGGTGTGCTCGACGGCATGCGGCTGCCCGGGACCACGGTCGTGGTCAAGGACGGCGCCCGGCCGACGACGGTGCTCGTGCCCGGCGAGCCGCCGCTGTCCGTCGAGGTGCCGCCGGTCGCCCAGGTGCGCGACATGACCGGCGCCGGCGACGCGTTCGCCGCCGGCTTCCTCACCGCGCGGCTCGACGGCGCCGACCTGGGCGCGGCGTGCGAGCGCGGCCACGCGCTGGCCGCCCGCGTGCTCGCCCGTCCCGGCGCCGCCGCCGACCGGGACCGGTCCTGACCGTCCGTCGTGCGGATCGTCCGGAAGCGGACCGTCCGGGATATGCTCGGGCCATGGCCGACCTGCTCTGTCTGCTCACGCGTGCCTCGCACGTGCTCGCGACGCAGGTCGCCGCTGCCCTCGCCGACCTGGGCGTCTCGCAGCGTGCGTACGGTGTCCTCTCCAACGCCATGGAAGCCGAGCTCACCCAGATCCGGCTCGCCGAGGTGTGCTCGCTCGACAAGACGACGATGGTGGCGGCCGTCGACGAGCTCGAACGCGCCGGGCTGGCCGAGCGCAGGGCGTCGAGCACCGACCGCCGCGCGCACGTGGTCGCGGTGACGCCCAAGGGGAGGCGACTGGTGGCGAAGGCGGGTCGCGTCGTCGACCAGCTGTACGAGGACGTGCTCGGCACACTGCCGGCCCGCGAGCGCACGGCGTTCGTGGACGCGCTCACCCGGCTCAACGAGGAGGGGCTGGCGTCGCCCGCGCCGTGCAAGCAGGTGCGCCGTCCCCGCGCCGCCAAGGCTTCATAGGAAAGTTGATCCGATTTCAGATCGTCCGGAATAAGACGATCGTCGCCGGCGGTTGCCGGTTGTCATGCCATCACATCGATCCACCGCCTCTCCCCGGTCTCGTTGGCTCGCACTGGTGGTGCTGTGCGCGGGGATGCTGATGATCATCCTCGACGGCACCATCGTGAACGTGGCGTTGCCCGCGATCCAGACGGATCTCGGCTTCTCGCAGTCGAACCTCGCGTGGGTGATGAACGCCTACCTCATCGCGTTCGGCGGGCTGCTGCTGCTCGCCGGACGGATGGGCGACCTCGTCGGACGCCGCCGGGTGTTCCTCGCCGGCCTGGTCCTGTTCACGCTCGCGTCCGCGCTGTGCGGGGTATCGACGAGCGCGGCCATGCTGGTCGGCGCGCGCTTCCTGCAGGGCATCGGCGGCGCGATGGCGTCCGCGGTGATCCTCGGGATGATCGTGACGCTGTTCCCCGCCGGCCGTGAGCGCACCAAGGCGATCGGCGTCTACAGCTTCGTCGCGTCCGCCGGCGCGTCCATCGGCCTGCTGCTCGGCGGCGTGCTCACCCAGAGCCTCTCGTGGCACTGGATCTTCTTCGTCAACGTGCCGATCGGGCTCGTCGCGCTGGCGGCGGCGCTCCGGCTGCTCGCGCCCGAACGCGGACTCGGCCTGCGTGCCGGCGCGGACGTGCTCGGCGCGGTACTCGTGACGACGGCCGTCATGGCCGTGGTCTTCACCATCGTCGGCGCGGCGTCGGCCGGTTGGGCTTCCGCGCGGACGCTCGGGTCCGGTGCGCTCGCCGTCGCACTGCTGGGCGGCACCGTCGTCCGGCTGCTGAGGGCGCGGAACCCGTTGCTGCCACTGCGCATCCTCTCCTCGCGCAACGTCGCGGGCAGCAACCTCGTGCAGATGCTGATGGTCGCCGGGATGCTCGGCATGTTCTTCCTCGGCGCGCTGTACCTGCAGCAGGTGCTGCACTTCGACGAGGTGGAGACCGGCCTGGCGTTCCTGCCCGTGTCGGTCGGCATCGGCGTGCTGAGCTTCCAGTTCGCCGAGAAGCTGGTCACCCGGCTCGGGGCGCGGCGGGTGCTGCTCGGCGGGCTGACGCTGCTGCTCGCCGGGCTGTTGCTGCTCCTCCGGGTGCCCGTGGACGGCCGCTACCTGGTCGACCTGCTGCCGACGATGGTGCTGTTCGGCATCGGTGCGGGCGCGTCGTTCCCGGCGCTCATGACGCTGCTGATGAGCGGCGCCACCGGGGACGACTCGGGTACGGCGTCCGGCCTCGCGAACATGACGCTGCAGGTCGGCGGCGCGATCGGGCTGTCGGTGCTGACGACGTTCTCCGCCGCGCACACCCAGGCGCTGGCCGCCCGCGGCGTGCCGCCGGCGGCGGCGTCGACCGGAGGCTTCCAGTTCGCGTTCGGGATCGGTGCGGCGTTCGTGCTCGCGGCGCTCGTGCTCGCGGCAGTGGTGCTGCGGCCCGAACCGGTCACCGACGCCGAGCAGTCCGCGTACGCGGAGGACGAGGAGCCCGCGGTCGGCGCAGCCGCCGGGGTGGACGGCGGGCACCGGGGTTAGGCTGTCTCCCAGTCTCGCGACCCGATCGGACAGCACCCATGTCACCCGCCACCGTTCGCAGCCGTACGCCCGCGCTCGACGCCGCATGCGCCGGCGCGGTGGAGCTCGCCCGCGAGGCGGCGGTCGCCGCGGCGTCGACGCCGGAGTCCGTGGGCGAGCACGTCGGCGTCCGGCCCGAGGGCGACCGGGTGGCCACCCACTCCTTCGAGTGCGGCGACCTCGGCTACCGCGGCTGGCGCTGGTCGGTCACCGTCGCGCGCGCGTCCCGTGGCCGCCAGGTGACCGTCTCCGAGGTCACGCTGCTGCCCGGCGAGGGTGCGATCGTCGCGCCCGCCTGGGTGCCGTGGGACGAGCGGGTGCGTCCCGGCGATCTCGGCCCCGGTGACCTCCTGCCCACCTCCCCGGACGACGCCAGGCTGCAGCCCGGCTACACCGAGGTCGACGACGCCGAGCTCGACCTCGTCGACTGGTGGGAGCCGGGACTCGGCCGGGCGCGCGTGCTGTCGCCCGAGGGCCGCGACGACGCCGCCGAGCGGTGGTACGCCGGCGAACACGGCCCCGAGGCACGCATCGCGCGGCAGGCGCCCGCCACGTGTGGCACGTGCGGTTTCCTCACCCCCCTCGGCGGCCGGCTGCGCGCGCTGTTCGGCGTGTGCGCGAACGAGATGGTCCCCGACGACGGTACCGTCGTCAGCCTCGACCACGGCTGCGGCGGGCACTCCGAGGCCTCGGCCGGCCGGGTCGAGCCGCTCGTCGACGTCGTCCCCGCCGTCGACGAGGAGAGCTTCGACGTGGTCGAGGTCGAGCGCGAGGAGGCGCGGCCGGAGGAGCCGGCCGACGAGCCTCTCGGCCACAGCTGACCCGCCGGCATGCATCCGGCCGCTGCCGACCCGTTCGACACCGCGGGCATCCGCCGTCGGGTGCTGGACGCGTGGACCGCCACGCCGGCACGGTTCCGTGAGGACGCCAACGCCGAGGAGGACTACGCCCTCGGCGCGTACCGCGACCGGCTGGTCGTCGAGCTGGCGCAGAACGCCGCCGACGCCGCGACCGCCGCCGGCGTCCCCGGCCGGCTGCGGCTGACGCTCACCGGCAGCGAGCTGCGCGCCGCGAACGTCGGCGCACCCGTCGACGCCGCGGGCGTCGCGTCGCTTTCCAGCCTGCGCGCGTCCGCCAAGCGCGACGGCGTGTCGGCCGGGCGGTTCGGCGTCGGCTTCGCCGCGGTGCTCGCCGTCTCCGACGAGCCGCGCATCCTGTCCCGCGACGGCGGCGTGCGGTGGTCGCGGGACGAGACCCGCGCCGCCGTCCGCGAGGTGCCCGCCCTCGCCGACGAGCTGGCCCGCCGCGACGAGCACGTCCCGGTGCTGCGGCTGCCGTTCCAGTACGACGAGAAGCCGGCGGCCGGCTTCGACACCGAGGTCGTGCTGCCGCTGCGCGACGACACCGCACGCCGGTACGCGCACAAGCTGCTGGCCGACCTCGGCCCCGCGCTGCTCCTCGGCCTGCCGGGGCTGAACACGGTGCAGATCGCCGTGTCCGGCGTCGTCCGCGAGCTGCGCGGCCGGCGGGAGGGCGAGGACGTCGCCGTGGTCGACGACGGCGGCAGCGTCACGCGCTGGCGGCTGGCCGCGGCGATCGGCGAGCTGGCGCCCGAGCTGCTCGCCGACCGCCCCGCGGAGGAACGCGGCCGCACCGGGTGGTCGGTCACCTGGGCTCTCGCCGTCGACGCCGCCGACCGGCCCCGTGCGCTGCCAGCCGGCGTCCCGCCCGTCCTGCACGCGCCGACGCCGAGCGACGAGACCGTGGACCTGCCGGCCCTGCTGCTCGCGTCGTTCCCGCTCGACCCTGGGCGCCGGCACATCGCGCCCGGCCCGCTCGCCGACTTCCTGGTCGAACGGGCCGCGGACGCCTACGCCGACCTGCTCGTCGCGTTGCCGCCGCGGCCCGAGACGCTCGACCTGGTGCCGGGCCCGATGGCCGCCGGCGTCCTCGACGGTGCGCTGCGCCAGCACGCGCTGCAGGTGATCCGCGGCCGCGCGTTCCTGCCGTCCGCGGAGGGGGACGTACCGCGCCTCATGCCGCGCGACGCCGTCGCCGTCGACGGCTCGCCCGGGCTGGTCGAGGTGCTCGCGCCGGTGCTGCCCGGGTTGCTGCCGCCCGGCTGGGCGACCCGTACCTCGGCCCTGCGCCGGCTGGAGGTGCGGCAGTGGGGGCTCGCCGACGTGGTCGACCTGCTCGGCTCGCTCGAGCGGCCGCCGCGGTGGTGGCGGCGGGTGTACGCCGAGCTCGCCGGCAGCGACCTGGACGCGCTCGGCGCGCTGCCCGTGCCGCTCGCCGACGGCCGCACGGTCCGCGGGCCGCGCGGCGTGCTGCTGCCGACACCGATGACTGCGCCGCACCCGCAGTCCCGTCCGCGCGAGGTCGACGCCGGCGCGCTCGCGGGCATCGGCGTCCGCGTGGCCGACCCGGACGCGGTGCACCCGCTGCTGCTCCGGCTCGGCGCGGTGGAGGCGTCCCCGCGTGCGGTGCTGGACGACCCGCACGTGCGCGCGGCCGTCGCGGCGTCGTACGAGGCGGACGACCCGGACGTCGTCGCGGCGGCGGTGCTGCCCGCCGTGGCCGCCGGCTCGCCCGACCCGGGCGGTGAGCCCTGGCTCGGCTCGCTCGCGCTGCGCGACCGCGACGGTGACGTGCGCCCGGCCGACGAGCTGCTGATCCCGGACGCACCGCTCGCCCGCGTGGTGTCCGACGACGCACCGTTCGGCATCGTGGCCGACGACCTCGTCCAGCGGTGGGGCCCGGACGTCCTGGAGCGGGTCGGCGTGCTCGCGACGTTCGGCATGGTGCACGACGAGGACGTCTCGCTCGACGTCGACTCGTGCGACCACGACCTCGACGAGGAGGACGCCTGGGTCGACGCCACCAACCTGACGGTGGGGGAGCCGGACGTGCCGCCCGTCGCCGTCGAGCTGGACGCCGTGCGCGACCTCGACCTCGTCGCGGACGACCGCTGGCCCGAGGCGTTGCGGCTGCTCGCGTCGCCGCCGCTGCGCGCCGCGGTTGTGGAGCCCACGACGGTGCTCATGCCCGACGGACGCCGCGAGCTGGTGCCGTCGTACACGGCGTGGTGGCTGCGCACGCACCCGGTGCTCGGGGGCCGGCTGCCGACCGAGCTGCGGCTCGCCGGGGCCGACGCCGCGCTGGTGGGGCTGTACGACGAGGTGGCGGCCGACGACACGGCGCTGTACGCGGCGCTCGGCGTGCGCACGAGCCTGGACCGGTTGCTCGCCGAGCCGGACGGCCCGGCGGAGTTGCTCGACCGGATGGGCGACCCGTACCGTCGCGTCGACGCCGCCAACCTGGCCCGGCTCTACTACGCGCTGTCCGAGGCCGCCGACCGCGGGGCCGTCGAGCCGCCCGCGCGGCTGCGCGTGGCGCGCGGGCTGAACACGGAGGTCGTCGACGCCGACCACGTCGTCGTCCTCGACGCGCCGGACCTGCTGCCGCTGCTGGGCGACCGGCCCTGCCTGGCCGTGCGGCACGACCGCGCGCACGAGGTGGCGAGCATGCTCGGCGTCCGGCTCGCCAGCGACGTGGTCGTGGGGGAGGTCGAGTCGGACGGCGACCTGGAGCCGGTACCCGACCTCGTGTTCGCCGTGCTCGACTCCGCCGTCACCCGGTACGTCGCCCACGACCCGCTCGTCGTCGACGGTCTCGCCGTGCCGTGGCGCGTGGTCGGCGGCCGGCTGCACGCGGCGTCGCTCGCCGGCGTGGCCCGCGGTGTGGCGTGGCTGTCGGGGCGGTGGGAGCTGCGGCACCTGCTGGCGGCGCTGCTGGAGGAACCCGCGAACGCGCCCAGCCTGCTCGCCGAGGCGCGCCTGGACGTCGGCCCCGAGCGCTGACCGCGCCGAGGGTCAGGAGCGGCGGTACGGGCTGCGGGCGAAGTAGCCGACGCCGATCAGGCCGAGCACCACGCCGGCGACGCAGACCCACACCCACCAGCGGTCCTGCGGCTCGAGGTGCCCGCGGAACACGAGCAGCACCACCAGGGCCACCAGCCACAGCATGGTCAGGACGGCCACCGTGAGCAGGGCGTTGGGCCGCAGTGGCGGCGGACTGGGATGACGCGACCGGGAGTCGGGCACGACCGAAGACTACCCAGCGGACGACACTCTCGGCCTGACCTGGTGACCCGTCGGTCCGGTCTGGCAGTCTTCCCTCGTGACACGCACAGAAGCCCGGGACACCGAGCGCCGTAGCGGCCTGGACCGGTTCTTCCACATCTCCGCCCGCGGCTCCACCGTCGGCCGGGAGGTGCGCGGCGGCCTCGTCACGTTCGTGACGATGGCGTACATCGTCGTGCTGAACCCGATCATACTCGGCGGCCCGGACACGAACGGTACCCTGCTCGGTCAGGGCCGGGTCGCGGCCGCCACCGCCCTCGTCGCCGGCGTGATGACCCTCCTCATGGGCGTCGTCGGCCGGTTCCCGCTCGCGCTCGCCGCCGGCCTCGGCCTGAACGGGTTCATCGCCGGGCTGGTCGGCGCCAAGGTGGTCACCTGGCCGGAGGCGATGGGCCTGGTCGTCATCGAGGGCCTGGTCATCACGCTGCTCGTGCTCACCGGTTTCCGCACCGCCGTGTTCAACGCGATCCCGCTGCCGCTGAAGACGGCGATCAGCGTCGGCATCGGCATGTTCATCGCGTTCATCGGGCTGGTGGACGGCGGCTTCGTGCGCAAGCAGTCGAACGCGTTCAGCACGGTGCCGGTCGAGCTCGGCGTCGGCGGGACGCTGCAGGGCTGGCCGATCGTCGTCTTCGTCGTCGGCGTGCTGCTGACCGCGGTGCTGCTCGGCATGCGCGTCCGCGGCGCGATCCTCATCAGCATCGTCGCCTGTACGGTGCTCGCGGCGATCCTGGAGGCGATCTTCCACATCGGCGTCGTCGGGCCGAAGAACCCGGCCGGCTGGGGCAACTCCGTCCCCGCGCTGCCGAGCCACCTGTTCACGCCGCCCGACCTCGGCCTCGTCGGGCGGTTCAGCCTCGGCGGCGCGTTCGCCCACGCCGGCGTGCTCGCCGCCCTGGTGATCGTGTTCTCGCTGATCCTGTCCGACTTCTTCGACATGATGGGCACCATCGTCGGCGTCAACGCCCAGGCGGGGCTCGTCGACGAGCGCGGCCGGCTGCCCGGCATCGGCAGGGCGCTGTTCGTGGACGCCCTCGCCGCCGTCGCGGGCGGCGGCGCCTCGGTGTCGTCGAACACCGCGTTCGTCGAGTCGGCGTCCGGTGTGGGCGAGGGCGCGCGCACCGGATTCGCGAGCATCGTCACCGGCGTGCTGCTCCTGCTCTCCATGTTCTTCGCACCGCTCGTCGCCGCGGTGCCCTCGCAGGCCGCGTCGCCCGCGCTGGTGGTCGTCGGCTTCCTGATGATGACCAGGATCACGACGATCGACTGGAAGGACTACGGCGCCGCCATCCCCGCGTTCCTCACCATCGCGCTCATGCCGTTCACCTACTCGATCACCAACGGCATCGGCGCCGGCTTCATCAGCTACGTCGTCATCAAGGTCACGCAGCGCAGGGCACGCGAGATCCACCCGCTGCTCTGGGTCGTCACGGCGTGCTTCGTCGTCTACTTCGCCATTCATCCCATCGAGAAACTGCTCGGCGTGGCATAGACCAGACCTGCCTCGCGTCGCGAGAGGTAACGACCGTACGGCCTTTCGTCCTTTACGTTAGCCTTGCTAACGAGTATGATCGTCAGGTATGGGGGTAGACGGTCCTGTGGAAGCTCCGATAGCGGTCCGCACTGCCGCAGAGCTGTCGAGCACCCTCCGGCTGGCCGTGATGCGACTGTCCCGCCGACTGCGGTCGCAGCGTTCCGAAGAGCTGGAGTCGTTGCCCGCGCCCCAGGTCGGCGCGCTCGCGACGTTGGTACGCCACGGCACGCTCGCGCTGCACGAGCTCGCGCAGTACGAGGGCGTGCGCCCGCCGTCGATGAACCGGATCGTCGGGCAGCTGGAGGAACGCGGCCTGGTCGAGCGCATGGCGCACCCGACCGACCGCCGGCAGGTGCTGTTCGCCCCCACACGTGAGGGCCGCGCCCTCATCAAGGAAGACCGCAGACGACGTGACGCGTGGCTGGCTCAGCGACTCCGCGAGCTGACGCCGCGCGAACGCGAGACACTCCGTGCCGCCGCACCCGTATTGGAGAAGCTGACCAACCTATGACGAGCACAACAGGTACGTTCCGGTCGTTGCGCATCCGGAACTACCGGCTCTACTGGTTCGGCGGCGCCGTCTCCAACATCGGCACCTGGATGCAGCGCATCGCGCAGGACTGGCTGGTGCTGCATCTGTCCCACAACAGCGGCTTCGCGCTCGGCGTCACCACCGGCCTGCAGTTCCTGCCGATGCTGCTTTTCGGGCTGTGGGGCGGCGTCCTGGCCGACCGGTACGACAAGCGCAAGCTGCTCCAGCTGACCCAGCTCTCGTTCGCCGCGGTGGGGGCAATGCTGGCGGTGCTCGACCTCGGCGGCGTCGTCCAGGTGTGGCACGTGTACCTGCTCGCGCTGCTGCTCGGTGTCGTCACCGCCGTCGACAACCCCGCGCGGCAGTCGTTCGTCGTGGAGATGGTCGGCTCGCGGGACGTCAGCAACGCCGTGGCACTCAACAGCGCGTCGTTCAACACCGCGAGGATCGTCGGTCCCGCCGTCGCGGGCCTGCTGATCAACCTGATCGGCACCGGCCCCGTGTTCGTCGTGAACGCCGTGTCGTACGCCGCGGTGCTCGTCGGGCTGCGGCTGATGCGGGCGGACGAGCTGCGGCAGCCCGACCGCGCGCAGCGCGCCCGGGGCCAGCTGCGCGAGGGGCTGCGGTACGTCAAGGACCGCCCGGACCTGCTGCTGCCGATGATCATCGTCGGCTTCGTCGGCACGTTCGGCCTGAACTTCCAGATCACCATGGCGCTGATGGCCAAGGAGGTCTTCCACCGCGGTGCCGGCTCGTTCGGCCTGCTCGCCACCGCGATGGCGGTCGGCTCGCTCACCGGCGCGCTGCTCGCCGCGCGCCGGTCGCGGCCACGGGCGAGGCTGTTCGTCGAGGCGGCGGTGGCGTTCGGCGTGCTGGAGATCGTGTCCGGCCTGCTGCCGACGTACGAGACGTTCATGGCGGTGCTGGTGCCGATCGGCGTGTTCTCGATCAGCATGGCGACGACGGCGAACGCGTACGTGCAGATCTCCAGCTCGCCGTCCATGCGCGGCCGGGTGATGGCGTTGTACGCGTTGGTGTTCATGGGCGGTACGCCGATCGGCGCACCGATCGTGGGCTGGGCGGCAGGCCAGTTCGGCGCGCAGTGGAGCCTGGTCATCGGCGGCGCCGTCTCGCTGCTCGCGACGGTGGTCGCCACCGCGCTGCTGAGCCGGCGGCAGGGCCTCCGGCTGCAGCCGAGGGTCCGCCCGCTGCCGCACTGGGACGTCTCGTTCCCCGAGACGCCTACGGGAGCCGAGCGGCACGAGCGGATGGACCCCGAGGTCGCGGACGTCCGCCGCGCCAAGGAGCCGGTCTCCGGCTAGCGTCGGCGTCCCCGTCCTCCCGTCCGCGGGCCCTACTCGAAATGATCATGTTATGTAGGCCATTTACGTGATCACATCGCGAACCGGACCTTCACACGTTCTGCCCACCATGTGAAGGTGGTGCTCGCCGTGTGATCACGGGAATCACCTACATAACATGATCATTTCGGGCCAGGCCGGCGGTGACCGCCGGGAGGTCGCCGAGGAGGCGGGCGGATGAGGCTGTTCGCGGCCGTCGTGCCGCCGCCGGACGTGCTCGCCGAGCTGGTCGACGCCACCGTGCCGCTGCGGACGGAGCTGTCCGGCTCGCGCCGGGCCGACGCGGTGCCGATGCACGTCCGCTGGGCCGACGCGGCGCGGATGCACCTCACCCTCGCGTTCTACGGCGAGGTCGCCGACGCGGTCGTGCCGCGGCTCACCGAGCGGCTCACCCGGGTCGCCGGCCGCGGGACGGCGATGGACCTCCGCTTCGCCGGCGGCGGGGCGTTCCCGAACGCGCGCCGGGCCCGCGCGCGGTGGGTCGGCGTCGAGGGCGACCGTGACCCGCTGCGCCGGCTCGCCGCCTCGGCCGTCGCGGCCGGCCGCCGGCTGCGGCTGGGTGGCCAGGACCGCGCCTACCGCCCGCACCTGACCCTCGCGCGACTGCGCGAGCCCGCGGACGTCCGCGCCCACGTCGACAAGCTCGCGGCGTACCGGGGCCGCTCCTGGCGGGCGACCGAGCTGGTGCTCGTCCGCAGCCACCTCGGTCCCGCGCCGAAACACGAGACCCTAGCGTCCTGGCCGCTCGGCCGCTGACCTGGACGCCTGCCCGCCCCGCAGCGGGGCCTGCGATCATTGCGCCGGCGCCGATTCGAGAGGCGGGGCGGGTGGCAGGGCGAGAGCAGAGCGGATTCGACGGCTCCCGGCTGCTCCTCGTGCACCATTCGCCCGGATGGACCCGGTGGTTCGGTCTCATCGCGGTGCTCGGCCTGCTGATCT